>NZ_JBEPDB010000036.1:0-76729 GCF_040300025.1 Dactylosporangium sp. NPDC000555
ACCGGCGCGGGCTCCTCGGCGGGCTCGACCGCCTCGGGCTCGGCGGCCGCGGGCGCGCTCACGGCGGCGGGCGCGGCCCCGCCCTCCGCGCCGTCACCGATGACGGCCAGCTCCGCGCCGACCTCGGCGGTCTCGTCCTCCTGCACGACGATGCGCGTCAGCACCCCGGCCGCCGGCGACGGGATCTCCGTGTCGACCTTGTCGGTGGAGACCTCGAGCAGCGGCTCGTCGGCCTCGACGCGTTCGCCCTCCTGCTTCAACCAGCGGGTGACGGTGCCCTCGGTGACGCTCTCGCCCAGCCGGGGCATGGTGACCGATACCGGCATATGAAACGACTCCTCGTACTTTGCGGTGGTGACGGTCGGGTGCCAGTTGATTCAGTGGACGTGCAACGGCTTGCCGGCCAGCGCCAGGTGCGCCTCGCCGAGAGCCTCGTTCTGCGTCGGATGCATGTGCACCAGCGGGGCGACGTCGCCAGGGAACGCCTCCCAGTTGTAGATCAGCTGGGCCTCGCCGATGAGCTCGCTCACCCGGGCGCCCACCATGTGGACGCCGACGACAGGCCCGTCCTTGACCCGGATGAGCTTCACGAAGCCCGCGGTCTTGAGGATCTGGCTCTTGCCGTTGCCGGTGAGGTCGTACTGCAACGTCTCGATCTTGTCATCGCCGTGCAGCTCGCGGGCCCGGGACTCGTTGAGCCCGACCGAGGCGACCTCCGGCTCGGAGTAGGTCACGCGCGGGATGCCGGCCTCGTCGAAGACCTGCGGGCTCAGGCCGGCGATCTCCTCGGCGACGAAGATGCCCTGCTGGAAGCCTCGGTGCGCCAGCTGTACGCCGGGCACGATGTCGCCCACCGCGTAGACGCCCGGCACGGAGGTGCGCAGCCGCTCGTCGGTGAGGACGAACCCGCGCTCCATCCGCACGCCCTGCTCCTCGTAGCCGAGGCCGGCGGTGGTCGGCCCGCGGCCGACGGCCACGAGCAGCAGCTCGGCCTCGATCGTCTCGCCGCCCTGGATCGCCACCTTCACGCCGGTGTCGGTGCGCTCGACGCCCTCGAAGGGCTTGCCCACCTTGAACTTGATGCCCCGCTTGCGAAACGCCCGCTCCAGCGCCTTCGAGCTGGCCTCGTCCTCGACCGCGAGCAGCCGCGGCAGCGCCTCGACGATCGTCACGTCGACGCCGAAGGATTTCCAGGCGCTGGCGAACTCGCAGCCGATCACGCCGCCGCCGAGGATGACCGCGGACGCGGGCACGTGGTCCAGCTCCAGCGCGTGCTCGCTGGCGATGACCCGCTCGCCGTCCACGGCCAGGCCGGGCAGTGTCTTGGAGTAGGAGCCGGTGGCCAGCACGACGTTCTTCGCCGTGTAGCGCGTGCCGGCGACCTCGACGGCGCCGGGCGCGACCAGGCGCCCCTCGCCCTCGATCAGCCGCACCTTGCGCGCCTTGGCCAGGCCCTGCAGGCCCTTGTAGAGCTTGGTGATCACGCCGTCCTTGTAGGCGTTGACGGCCTTCATGTCGACGCCGTTGAACGACGCCTGGATGCCGAACTGGTCGGCGTCGCGGGCCGCGTCGGCCACCTCGCCCGCGTGCAGCAGCGCCTTGGTCGGGATGCAGCCGCGGTGCAGGCACGTGCCGCCGATCTTGTCCTTCTCCACCAGCGCGACGGACAGGCCCAGCTGCGCGGCGCGGAACGCGGCCGCGTAGCCGCCGCTGCCGCCGCCCAGGATCAGGAGGTCGAAGGAGTTGGCGTGTGGGTCGCTCACGAATTCTCCCAGGTGATGCACGGGCCTGCCGGCTCGTGGCGGTGCGAATGCGGGGTTCGCCCTTCGCATGACGATCCTTGGCCATCTTGTCACTTGCGCTGCTCGCCTGCGACGGTAGGTGCCCTGTAGCGGGTCTTTCCGCGCGCGGGGGCGTCGTACCCTGTGCTCGGACTCGATGGGAGGGAGCGGATCGTGGCGTGGTTCCGCCGACGCAGGCCGGCAGCTGGTGGACGCACCGCGAGCCGTGAGGATTTGGTGTATCTGGAGGAGTTCGTGCGCTCGCGGCGCGGCGTGGAGGGATTCATCGAACCGCGCACGACCGTGACGGAGACGACACTGCTGCTCATCGCGCACGACGGGGAGTGGACCCGGCGGCGGATGGAGAGCCCTCAGGCGGCGCGCCAGTTCGCGCACCGCCTGAGCATGCCCGTCTACGACATCGCGCTGGTCGGCTATCCGCAGCGCTGGCGCGACTACAACGCGCGGAACAAGAAGAGCTGATCTCTTCCGCTCTACTCGGCGGCGATCTCCTCGATCAGCTCCACGAGCGTGCGGACCGGCACGCCCGTGCCGCCCTTGGACCAGTAGCCGAACGGCTCGCCGGAGTGGTAGCTGGGGCCCGCGATGTCGATGTGGGCCCACTGCACGCCCTCGGTGACGAACTCCGACAGGAACACGCCGCCCTGCAGCATGTGCCCGGCCCGGTCCATGCCCGCGTTCACCTGTGAGATGTCCGCCACTTCGGAGTCCATGCCCTTGCGCACGTCCTCGGGCAGCGGCATCGGCCACGCGGGCTCGCCGCTGCGCTCGCCGGCGTCGCGGACCCGTTCGCACAGCTCCGGCGTGCCCATGACGCCGGCGATGCGCTTGCCGAGGGCGATGACCTGCCCGCCGGTGAGCGTGGACACCTCGAACAGGTAGTCCGGCTCGTCCTCGCAGGCCCGGGCGATGGCGTCGCCGAGGATCATCCGGCCCTCGGCGTCGGTGTTGAGCACCTCGACCTGCGCGCCGTTGTACATCCGCACCACGTCGCCCGGCCGGTACGCGCTGCCGGACACCATGTTCTCGGCCATCGGCGCGTAGGCGACCACGGCGACCTTCGGCTTGAGCTGCGCGACCGCGAGCATGGTGGCGACCACGGCGGCGGCGCCGGACATGTCGGACTTCATCTCCCACATGCCCGCGCTCGGCTTGATCGACACGCCGCCGGTGTCGAACGTGATGCCCTTGCCGACGAGCGCGATCCGCCGGGTGGCGCCGGCCGGCTCGTACGCGATGCGCACCAGGCGCGGGGCGGCCGCCGAGCCCAGGCCGACGGCCAGGATGCCGCCGAACCCCTGCTTGGCCAGGGCCTTCTCGTCGAGTACCGACACTTCCAGCGACGCCTCGGCCGCGGCGGCCGCGGCCTGCTCGGCGAACTGCGGCGGCCGCAGCTCGTTGGGGGCGGCGTTGATCCAGTCGCGGGTCCGGGCGACCACGCCGCCCAGCACGCCGGAGCGCTTCAGGGCGACCTTCGCGACCTTCGCGCCCGCGTCGGGCACGTGCACCAACACCTTGCGCACCGGGTCACGGCGGGTGGCGGAGGGCTTCGTCTTGTATCCCAGGAAGCGGTAGGAGCCCAGCAGCGCCCCCTCGGCGACCGCGCGCACCCCGGCGCTCAGCGCGTCGTCGCCCGGCTTGTCCGGGTCGGACAGCGGCAGCACGATCGCGACCGAAGCCGACCCGGCCAGCGCGCGGGCCGCGGCCCCGGCCGCGCGGCGCAGCGACTCGGTCGCGGGCGCCCGGCCGGCGTCGCCGCCCACCGGCGCGCCGAGGCCGACGGCGACCACGAGCGGGGCCGCGACCGCGCCGAACGCGGCGAGCTTGGTCACCTCACCGAGCGCGCCGGTCGCCCCGAGCACCCGCAGGGTCTCGGCGAGCCCGCCGCCCGGTCGGTCGCTGAACGCCGCCGCGATGCTTTCGGCGCCCGGGGCGATCGGCAGCTTCGTGTCGCCGCTCTCGGTCGCGTAGACGCCGATGACGACGGCGTCGGCGGCGAGCTCGGCTGGGTCGGTGTCGACCAGGGTCAGGGAGGTCACTGGTGCTCCACATCGCTGATACTTCGTGCGGCGGATCCACTGCGGCTTCTCCGCAGCTTCAGCATGCCGCCCAATCGGGTGCAGGACACGATAACCAACGCGATAGGTTGCGGGCATGACGCAACCCTTGCGGCACCCCGCGTTGTATCACCGTCATGCGGCGCTCGGTGCCAAGTTCGCGGCGTTCGGCGGCTGGGAGATGCCCCTCGAATACGCCGGTGGTGGCGTGCTCAAGGAACACGCGGCCGTCCGCGAGGACGTCGGCGTGTTCGACGTGTCGCACCTGGGCAAGGCCAGGATACGTGGTCGCGGCGCGGCCGCGTTCGTCAACGCCTGCCTCAGCAACGACCTCGACCGCATCACCGCGGGCCAGGCCCAGTACACCCTGTGCCTGGCCGAGAACGGGGGCGTGGTGGACGACCTCATCGCGTACCGGTTCGGCGACGACGACATCTTCCTCATCCCCAACGCCGCCAACACCGCCGAAGTCGTCCGGCGGCTCGGCGCTGAGGCGCCCAACGGCCTCAGCGTGGTCGACCAGCACGAGCTGTTCGCGGTCCTGGCGGTGCAGGGCCCCCGCTCCGCGGACCTGCTGTCCGCCCTGGGCCTGCCCACCGACCACGACTACATGAGCTTCACCGTATCGGCCTACAACGGCACCGATGTCGTGGTATGCCGGACGGGGTACACCGGCGAGCACGGGTACGAGATCGTCGTGCCGTCCCACGACGCGCACACCCTGTGGGACGCCATCGTGGCGGCGGGCGCCCGCCCGTGCGGCCTGGCGGCCCGGGACACCCTGCGCACCGAGATGGGCTATCCGCTGCACGGCCAGGACCTCTCGCTCGACATCACGCCGGTCCAGGCGCGCTCGGGCTGGGCCGTGGGCTGGAACAAGCCGGCCTTCTGGGGCCGCGAGGCGCTGCTGGCGGAGAAGGCCGCGGGCCCGCGCCGGGTCCTGTGGGGCATCGAGGCGCTGGACCGGGGCATTCCGCGCGCCCACATGACGGTGCTGTCGGGCGACGCCCCGATCGGCGAGGTGACGAGCGGTACCTTCTCGCCGACCCGCAAGGTGGGCATCGGCCTGGCCCTGATCGACACCGCGTCGGGCGTCGGCGAGGGCGACGAGGTGGCCCTGGACGTGCGCGGCCGCCGCTCGGCGGTCCGCGTGGTGAAGCCGCCGTTCGTGAGGTCGTCGGTCCGCTGAGCCGCCCCGTCCCGGTTCCGCCCCGCCGCCCCCGCCGGGCGCTCAGCGCGTCGCCAGGACCACCAGGGCCGCCGCCGTCGACAGTTCGATCGCGGCCCCGATCACGTCGCCCGTCATACCGCCGAGGCGGCGCCGCGCGTGTGCCGTCAGCGCCCACGACACCGCCACCGCCGCCGCGACCGCCAGGGGGCCGCGCCAGACGTCCGTCAGGGCCGCCGCGGCCGCCGTGACCGCCACGACCGCGGCCAGCAGGGGGACGGGCACCGTCTGCGCGACCAGGGTGCCCAGGCCCTCGGGGCGGGCCGCCGGCAGACCCCTGCGGCAGGCCACCGTCGCGCCCAGGCGCCCCGCGGCGAAGGCCGCGGCCACCGTCGCCAGGGCGGTCGGGGCCGGCGCCGACAGCAGGCTGGCCGCGGCGGCGGCGTCGACCAGCAGTACCGCGGCGATCGCGGCCACGCCGAACGGCCCGATATCCGACTTTTTCATGATTTCCAGGGCCTTGTCCGCCGTGGCGTACGAGCCAAGGCCGTCGGCCGTGTCGGCCAGGCCGTCCACGTGCAGGCCGCGGGTCAGCAGCAGGGCCAGCGCGACCAGGATCGCGCCGGCCAGCGGCGGGGCGGCGCCGGCGGCCGCCAGGGCCCCGGCCACGGCCGCCACCGCAAGGCCCAGCAGGGCACCGGCCAGCGGCGCGAGGAGCATCGCCAGGCGTACCGTCGGCCGATCCATCCGGTCCGCACGGACCGGCGCGACGGTGAACAGGCTCAGGGCGAGCCTCAGTCCTCCCACGGCGGCTTCACGTACGGCATCTCGGCGGTCGGCGAGTCCGCCACGACGCGCTGGATCTCCGACTCGATGCGCTCCTGCTCGCTCAGCCCGTCCTCGGCCGCGGCCGGGGACGCCTCGCGCGGCGGGGTCGCGGCGGCGATGGTGAGCGCCGTGTTGACCAGCGGCAGCGCGGTGAGCGCCGTGGCGCCCTCGCCGAGGCCGAGGCGCAGCTGCAGGAACGGGGTGGCGCCGAGCACGTCCGCGGCGAGCCTGACCGTCGGATTGTCGCCATCGTCGGGCATGAGCAGCCAGTGCCGGGTCTGGGCGCCGTAGTCCCGCGCCACGATCGCGGCCGCGATCGCGACCGGGCCGTCGATCATGACCGGCAGGCGGCGGGACGCGGCGCCGAGCACGATGCCGGTCGCCACGGCGATGTCGCCGCCGCCGAGCATCGAGAGCATGACGTGGGGCTCGCGGGTGCGGTTGCGGATGCGGTGCCGCGCGTCGCGGATCGCGCCCACCCTGCGAATCCAGGCGGCGTCGTCGACGAAGCCGGACGCGTCCACGACCCGGCCGAGCAGGGCGGCCGGCTCGGCGCCGGTGAGCACCGCCACGACCGCGGCCGCCGCGGCGTCGGAGCCGGCCCCGCAGGAGGCCAGCACCAGCATGTCGACGCCCTCGTTGGCGGCCGCGTCGGCGAGCCGCCAGCCCAGGGTCAGCGCGGCGTCCACGCCCGCGTCGTCGAGCGCGTCGTGCAGCTCGGCCGAGCCGGCGTCGGGGCAGTCGATGGCCTGGACACTCGCACCGGCGGTCGCGGCGAGCATGGCGATGGTGGCCGTGCCCTCGACGACCTCGTCGAGGCGGCGGTCGGCGACCTGCGCCGAGTCGCCCGCGGCGAACCCGCCGGAGCGGTCGCCGCGCAGGACCAGCACGCGCGGCTGCTGGAACGGGCGGGGGTCGGGCCGGCCCTGCACCCCGCCGGCGAAGCGCACGACCGGGATCAGGCCGCCCAGGCCGGCGCCGTTGAGCCGCAGGGTCAGCAGCCGCTCGACGGCCTCCTGGGCCGTCGACTCGTCCGGCAGCGGCAGCTCCATGCCCGGGGAGAAGGACAGCGTCTCGCCGCTGTCCGCGGTGGACAGCACCGAGCCGGCGCCGGCCGCCTCGAACACGAACGGCTCGACGGGGACGGGGGCGGCGGTCCGGGCGGCGGCCGCGGCGGGGGCCGTGTCGCGCACGCCGGCGTGGCCGACCAGCTCGCCGCCGCGCAGCCAGGTCACCTCGCCCGCGACGACCAGGGCCACGCCGTCGCAGGCGGCCGCGACCCGCTGGTTGAGCAGCCCGGAGGCGTCGGCGAACGTGCGGCCCGCCTCGGTCGCCGGCAGCACGCCCAGGCCCACCTCGGGTCCCACGAGCACCAGGAGCCCGGCCGCGCACGAGCGCACGGCGTCGGCGAGCGCCCCGATCTGCCTGTCGGCCGCCGCGGGGTCCGACCAGTCCCCAGCGGTGTCGTACACCGCGCTGAGCCAGCCGCCGAGATCGTCGACGAGGATCGTCTCCTCGGGCTTGGCGCCGGTCAGCAGCTCCGCGAGGCGGTCGGGCGAGTCGCCCACCTCCTCGGTCAGCCAGCCGTCCGGCCTGCGCGCGCGATGCGCGGCGACCCGTGCCGCCCAGCCGTCGTCCGAGGTGCTCGACCGTGCGGTCGCGACGTATCGCACCACGGCGGCTCCGGCGACGAGCGCCTCCGCCACTTCCGACTTTCCGGACCGGATTCCTCCGAGCACCAGCAACCGCATGCCCCGTACTTTAGAGGGACACCCATGGCCGGAGTCGGCTCAGGGCCACGGGGCCGATACGCTCGAAGTCTTCAACCGTGGACAGGAGTGTGACCATGGCGTGGACGTGGCAGTTCGAAGACGCTGAGAGCAGGCCCGTCGATGGCCCGAACGAGGCGTTTTCCAGCCAGTCCGACGCGGAGTCGTGGCTCGGCCAGACCTGGCGGGAGCTGGTGGCCAAGGGCGCGGCGACGGCGATCCTCACCGAGGACGACCGCACGGAGTACAAGATGAGCCTGTTGCCGGCTGGGGGCTGAGGTGTCCTACGGCCGATACGGCAGCCGGGTCGGCCGGCTGCCCAAGGAGGCGTTCCGTCCCAGCGCACTGTTCCTCGGGCTGGTCGCGCTGCTCGTCGTCAGCGGCTGGATGGCGTGGACCGGATTCGGCAACAGCAAGATCAACGTGTTTCTGTTCGTGGCCGCGGGCTGGACCATCTCGCTGTGCCTGCACGAGTATTCGCACGCGCTGGTCGCCTTCAAGGGCGGCGACGACGACGTCGCGCACCGCGGCTACCTGACGCTCGACCCGCTCAAGTACACCCATCCGCTGCTGTCGATCGTGCTTCCGCTGGTCTTCGTCCTCATCGGCGGCATCGGCCTGCCGGGCGGCGCGGTCTGGGTCAACCACGGCGCGATCCGCAGCCGGCTGGTCGACAGCCTGATCAGCTTCGCCGGGCCGGCGACCAACCTCGTGCTGGCGATCGTTCTGGTGTTGCCCTTCTCGATGGGCCTCGACGGCGCCGGCAACCCCGCGTTCTGGGCCGGGCTGGCGTTCCTGGCCTTCCTGCAGATCACCGCCAGCGTGCTCAACTTCGTGCCGATGCCCGGCGTCGACGGCGGCAACCTGCTCTACCCCTGGCTCTCGCCGCAGTGGCAGCGCGGCTTCAGCCACATGGCGCCCTACGGCATGCTGATCCTCATCGCGCTGCTGTGGTCGCCGAAGATCAACGCCTGGTTCTTCAGCGTCGTGTTCTGGATCGGCGACCTGATAGGACTGCCGTCCTACCAGGTCGCCGCGGGCTACGACCTGTTCAAGTTCTGGTCGTTCTGACCCGGCCTTACGGGCGCTCGGCGGGGCTCTGCGTGAGCGCGGGGTCCCGCTGGACGACCGGATCGAGCACCTCGTCGATGCGCTTCATCAGCTCCGCGTCGAGCTTCACCCCGGACGCCTTGACGTTGTCCTCGAGCTGCTCGGGCCGGGAGGCGCCGACGATCGCCGACGAGACGTTGGGGTTCTGCAGCACCCAGGCCACGCCGAGCTGCGCCATCGTGAGGCCGGCCTGATCGGCCAGCGGACGCAGCTGTTGTACCGCCGCCAGCACGTCGTCCTGCAGCAGCCGGGCGATGAAGCCGGCCCCCGACTTCTCGTCCGTCGCCCGGGAGCCCGACGGCGGCGGCTGGCCCGGCTTGTACTTGCCGGTGAGCACGCCCTGGGCCAGCGGCGACCACACGATCTGGCCGATGCCGAGCTCCTCGGAGGCCGGGACAACCTCGGCCTCGATGACCCGGTAGAGCGCCGAGTACTGCGGCTGGTTGGACACCAGCTGGATCTTGAGCTCCTTCGCCAGCGCCGCCGCGGCCCGGATCTCCTCGGCCCGCCACTCCGACACGCCGATGTAGTGCGCCTTGCCGGCCCGTACCACGTCGGCGAACGCCTGCATGGTCTCCTCGAGCGGCGTGTGGTGGTCGTATCGGTGCGCCTGGTACAGGTCGACGTGGTCGGTCTGCAGGCGGCGCAGCGAGCCGTCGATCGACTTCATGATGTGCTTGCGCGACAGCCCGCTGTCGTTGCGCCCTGGACCGGAACGCCAGTAGACCTTCGTGAAGATCTCCAGTCCGTCGCGGTTCTGGCCCTTCAGCGCGTCGCCGAGCACCACCTCGGCCCGCGTGTTCGCGTAGACGTCGGCGGTGTCGAAGGTGGTGATACCGAGGTCGAGGGCGGCGTGCACACAAGCGGTGGCCTGATCCGCCTCGACCTGCGAGCCATGGGTGATCCAGTTGCCATATGAGATCTCACTGACGAGCAAGCCGGAATGGCCGAGGTGACGAAACTCCATACCGTGACCCTATGCCGGGCTAAGGCTGGTCACATCACCGGGCGGGTGTCGGCGAGCAGCCGGTCGATCTCGTCGGTGACGCCGATGCGGCTGGAGAACGTCGTCTGGATGATCGTCCGCCCGCGCCGGTCGAGCGCGCCCCAGCGCTGCGCGTCGTCGACGATCAGGAACGCCACCGGGTGGATCATGATCGTGTGGTGCACCGGCGGCACCAGCACCCGCCCGGAGCGGTCCACGACGCCCTTGCGCCCGTCCAGCGACACGACGGCGAGGCCCTCGTCGCTGAACCCGTCGATGTAGCGCCCGTCCAGCAGCGCGGTGGCGAAGCCGTCGTACTGGAACTGCACCACGACCCGGCCGACCCCGTCGACCGCTCCCCAGTGCGGCCCTCGGCGCACCGCGGCGACGCCCCGGCGGAACGGCCGGACGTCGTCGTAGCCGGTCGAGATGAGCACGGTGTTGTTCTTGTCGATCGCGATCCAGCGGGTGGTGCCGTCGCGCGAGACCCAGGCGACGCCGTCGGAGAAGCTGCCCACGCCGACATACCCGGCGGACGGCTCGATGAGCACCCGCCCGGTGTCGTCGATGAGCTCCCAGTTCTGCGCGCCCTGCCGGTGAACCCAGGCGACGCCGTCGCGGAACGGCTGGACGTCGAGGTACCCGGGCCCTATGACGAAGTTGCCGTCGGACTCGATGTAGCCCCAGCGCTGGGTCTGCTCGTCGAACGCGGGGGCGGGGGGCTTGCGGATCTGCAGGATCTCCTCGCGGGTGCGGGGGTAGGGCCCCCACCCCTTCTCGGCGACCCGCCGGAACACCGCGTCGAGCGCCAGCTCGGTCTGCGCGATGAGCTCCGGGTCCTGCTCCTTGCGCAGGTCCAGCGCCCGCTCGAAGTGGTTGCACGCCTCCATGTAGCGGCCCTGGTCGTACGCGCACTTGCCCGCGTGCTGGTGCATGGTGGCCCGCAGCCGGTCCGGCAGCTCGGAGGAGTTGGCCAGCGTGAAGAGCCGGTCGGCCTCGTCGAACTCCTCCCGCCACTGCAGCACGTGCGCGAGCCGTGCCTGGGCGATCGCGACGCGCCGCAGCTCGCCGGTCGCCTCGGCGTGGGCCAGGGCGAGCTTGCCGTCGGCGAACGCCTTCGGCAGATCGCCGAGGATGCGTGACACAACCGCCCGCAGGCTCAGCAGCCGGGCCCGGGTCGGGTTGTCCTCAACGCCGGTGAGCTTGGCGGTCAGCTGGTCGCGGATCTCGGTGAGCTCGGTGACCTCGTCGCCCTCGATCTGCTCGCGCAGCGTGTCGGGGTCGAAGCGCCACACGTACGACGCCAGCACCTGCTCGGGGTCGGGCCCCGGCGCATGGGCGGGCTCGGCCCGGGGTCCCGGCGGCGAGGTGGGCGCGATGGCGGCGAGCTCCGGCGGGAACCCATCGGCTCCCGGCCGCACGATCGGCAGGTACCCGGTCGCCTGCAGCCCGTCGACGCCGGCCCCGGTCAGCGCCGCCGACCGGTAGGACCCCATCGCGGTGCCCGACGCCACGGCGGGCGGGGGCGGTGGTGGGGGCGCCTCGGCGACCTCGACGAACTCGACGCGGATGCCGGATGGCGGTGCCACGGCAGGCGCGGGGCTCACGGGCACCGAGCTGACGGGCGCGGAGCTGACGGGAGCACCGCTCACCGGGGCGTTGCCATGATCACCCATGGGGCCGCTGCTGACGGGCGCGCTACTCACCGGGGCACTACTGACCGGCGCGCCGCTGACGGGCGCGTTGCGGGGTGCGCCGTAGACGCCGCTGCTGACGGGCGCGCTACTCACCGGAGCACTGCTCACCGGTGCGCTGCTGACTGGTGCGCTGCTGACTGGAGCGCTGCTCACGGGCGCGGAGCTGACCGGTGCGTTGCGGGGTGCGCCGTAGACGCCGCTGCCGCCGACGGTGGCTCGGCCGGACGAGCGGTCCGGGGCGCCGGCCTGCGAGTTGCGAGGGTGACCGGGCGAGCCGCGGCGCACCCGCGGGACCTCGTCGGTCGGCTCGTCGAGCGCGCGGCTGCGCGGGCGCCCATAGGCGTTGCCCTGCGGCGGCCGCCCGTGTCCGCCGTGCTCGGGCCCGCGAGGGTCGCCGTAGCCGCGAGGGTCGCCCGGATCGGCGCGGTCGCGTGGATCGCGGTAACCCCGGGGGTCGCGCGGATCGGCGTATCCGCGCTGGTCGCCATAGCCCCGTTGGTCGCTGTAGCCCCGTTGGTCGCCATGGCCCCGTTGGTCGCTGTAGCCTCGCTGGTCACCCGGCCCGCGCTGGTCGCTTCGGCCGCGGTGGTCACCCTGGCCCCAGTGGTCGCCCCGGCCGCGGTCGCCGTGGTCGCGCTGGTCCGGGCGCGGATATCCGTGCCGCTCGGCGTCGTCGCGTCGCTGTTCCGGTACCCGTCCCCACGACACGGTAGGCACGGCCGCCCAGGGGGGCGCGGCGGTTCCCGGCTCTTCTCCCGGGTACTCGTCGCTCACAGCTTCGCTCTCCTCGCCGCACTCGGGCACCCTCATGCACCGGCGCCCGCCACGCGCCTACCCGGTGAAAATCGTGGTCCGGTCGCGAAGGGAGATTACGGCTTGGCGCCCTTCACCGCCACCGCCGCCGCCGAAACGTGTCCGGGGCCCGGCGGACCCGTCGCGCGGAGGCGGAATGGATCAGATGGCCTGACCGGCCTTGACCTGCGGCTTCGGGTTTCGGATGAAGCGGAACGAGATCGAGCGCATGACCGCGTAGAGGTACAGCGAGCCCATCCGATCCTTGGCGTCCGGGAATCGCTGCTTGACCAGTTTCTTCACGGTCCGCGAGATCATGAACCCGTCGACGACCGTCGCCAGGAGCATGACGAAGAACAATGCATTAGCGGCCAGGTAGATGCTCGGGTTGAGCGTGCGGTTGAATCCGACGATCATGACCAGGAAGGTGGTGCCGAAGAACCAGGTGCCGATCGTGCGGCGCGAGTCGACGATGTCACGGACCAGCCTGCGGACCGGGCCCCGGTCGCGGGCCAGCAGGAAGCGCTCGTCGCCGTTGGCCATGCCCTCGCGGGCCTCGATGCGCTCCTGGCGCTGTTTCTCGCGCAGGCGCTTGGCGGCCTCCCGGCGGTTGGCCGCGGGCGGCTCGGCGACCCGGCGTCCCGCTACGACCCGCTTCGGGGTCTTCACGCCGAGGTCGCGCTTGCTCTGGGTTTGGCCCTTCGGCGTCAGCTCCGACTCGGGCTCGGAGACGGCGACCGAGGCGGTGGGCTCTTCTGACTTACGGCGAAACAGCGACGGCACGCCACGAAGGGTAGCCGACGCTGCGCCGGATCAGCAGCGTCGGCCACCTCTCAGCCGAATTCTCTCAACTCTGCCAGGTCGTGGGGCCGCTCGGGCCGGCTCGGGCTAACCCAGCTCGATGTGCGCGCCAAGTGCGTTGAGCTTGGCCTCGAAGTCCTCGTAGCCGCGCTGGATGAGCTTCACGCCGTACACCCTGGAGGTGCCCTCCGCCGCGAGCGCCGCGATCAGGTGGCTGAACCCGGCCCGCAGGTCGGGGATGACCAGGTCGGCCGCGTGCAGCTTCGACGGGCCGGCGATCACCGCGGAGTGCATGAAGTTGCGCCGGCCGAAGCGGCACGGGGTGCCACCGAGGCACTCGCGGTAGGTCTGGATGGTCGCGCCCATCTGGTTGAGCGCCACGGTGTAGCCCAGCCGCCGCTCGTACACCGTCTCGTGCACGATCGACAGCCCGCGGGCCTGGGTGAGCGCGACGACCATCGGCTGCTGCCAGTCGGTCATGAAGCCCGGGTGGACGTCGGTCTCCATGGCCACGGCCTTGAGCTCGCCGCCCGGGTGCCAGAAGCGGATGCCGCCCTCGCCCGGGGCGTCGTCGATCTCGAAGGCGCCGCCGACCGACGTGAACAGGTTGAGGAAGGTCATCATGTCGGCCTGCCGGGCGCCGCGGACGAACACGTCGCCGTGGGTGGCCAGCGCGGCCGCGCCCCAGCTCGCGGCCTCGATGCGGTCCGGGATCGGCCGGTGGCTGTAGCCGGTCAGGCGGGGAACGCCCTGGATCTCGATGACGCGGTCGGTGTGGACCTTGATGATCGCGCCCATCTTCTGCAGCACGCAGATGAGGTCGATGATCTCCGGCTCGACGGCGGCGTTGCGCAGCTCGGTGACGCCCTCGGCCCGCACCGCGGTGAGCAGGATCTGCTCGGTCGCACCCACCGACGGATACGGCAGCTCCAGCTTGGCGCCCTTGAGCCCGTCGGGCGCGGTGATGTCCATGCCCTTCTCGGACTTGTGGACCACCGCGCCGAACTCGCGCAGCGACTGGATGTGGAAGTCGATCGGCCGGCCACCGATGTTGCAGCCGCCCAGGTCCGGGATGAACGCGTGGCCCAGCCGGTGCAGCAGCGGGCCGCAGAACAGGATCGGGATGCGGCTCGAGCCGGCGTGGACGTTGATCTCGTCGACGTTGGCCGATTCGACATTGGATGGGTCGAAGACGAGCTCTCCGTCGAGCCGGCCCCGCGTGACCTTCACGCCGTGCAGCTCGAGCAGGCCGGTGACCACCTCGACGTCGCGGATCGCGGGGACGTCGTACAGCCGGCTCGGAGTCTCACCGAGCAGCGCGGCGACCATCGCCTTGGAGACGAGGTTCTTGGCACCGCGCACACGGAGCTCGCCGTTGAGCGGCGTGCCGCCGTGCACGGTGAGGACGTCACCGGCGTCGTAGTTGGTCACGGAACCCCTCCCGCAGGCAGGAACAAAAGAAGCAATACGCTGACAGAGCGTGACCGAGGCGCGAAAGACGCGCCGCGTCGCCCGCGCAGCATATCCACATCTACTGCATGCAAAAGTCGCCCGCACGTCAGGCTTGGCACGAAGACAGGACTCTGACACGGTTCACCACAGAGGGTGATCGTCCCCTATGCGCTACGGGACGGATTTCGATCTTGTTTACGGCAGGGCGAGCATCCGGTCGAGCGCGACGCGCGCATAGTGCGCCGTCTCCGGGTCGACCGTGATCTGGTTCGGCACCCGCCCGGCGACGAGCTCCTCGAGCGCCCACACGAGGTGCGGCAGGTCGATGCGGTTCATCGTCGAGCAGTAGCAGACGTTGCGCTCCAGGAACATGATCTGCTTGTCCGGGTGGGCGAGAGCCAGGCGCCGGACCAGGTTGAGCTCCGTGCCGACCGCCCAGGCGGATCCGGCCGGGGCGTTGTCGATTATGCGGATGATGTACTCCGTGGAGCCCACGTGGTCGGCGGAGGTGACCACGTCGTGCCGGCACTCCGGGTGGACCAGCACGTTGACCCCCGGCACCCGGGCGCGGACGTCCTCGACGGCGTCGAGCGTGAAGCGCCCGTGCACCGAGCAGTGGCCGCGCCAGAGGATCATCTTCGCGCCGCGCAGTTGCTCGTCGGTGAGGCCGCCGCCGGGCTTGTGCGGATCGTAGAGGACGCAGTCGGACAGTTCCAGGCCCAGCTTCAGCACCGCGGTGTTGCGCCCGAGGTGCTGGTCGGGCAGGAAGAAGACCTTGGTGCCCTGCTCGAAGGACCAGCGCAGCGCGGTCTCGGCGTTGGACGAGGTGCACACGACGCCGTTGTTGCGCCCGACGAAGCCCTTGATGTCGGCGGAGGAGTTCATGTATGTCACCGGCACGACGGATTCGGCCGTGCCCACGAGGCCCAGCTCGACGAAGCGGTCCCAGGCCTTCTCGACCTGCGAGAGCACCGCCATGTCGGCCATCGAGCAGCCGGCGGCGAGGTCGGGCAGCACGACCCGCTGCGCGTCGGTGGTGAGGATGTCGGCGCTCTCGGCCATGAAGTGCACGCCGCAGAAGACGATGTACTCGGCGTCGGGCCGGGCGGCGGCCTCGCGGGCGAGCTTGAAGGAGTCGCCGGTCACGTCGGCGAACTGGATCACCTCGTCGCGCTGGTAGTGGTGGCCCAGCACGAAGACGCGGTCACCGAGGGCGGCCTTGGCGGCGCGTGCGCGCTCGACCAGGCCCGGGTCGCTCGGGGCGGGCAGGTCGCCCGGGCACTCGACGCCCTTCTCGGTGTCGGGGTCGGTGCCGCGGCCCAGCAGCAGCAGTGCGGTGGCGGTTGACGACGGTTCAGCCCAGGTCACCGTTCGATCGTCCCACGCGGTGTCACCCCGCGAAACGTGAGATGCACAATGGCTGGATGCGCGTGCTCGTGTGCCCGGACAAGTTCGCCGGAACGATCCCCGCGGTCGCCGCGGCCGAGGCATTCGCCGACGGCTGGCACGCCGAGCGGCCGGCCGACGAGCTGGTCCTGCGGCCCCTGTCCGACGGCGGCACCGGCTTCGGCGAGGTGCTGGCCGCGGCCCTGCCCGACGCCAAGCGCCACACAGTGCCGACCACCGACCCGCTGGGCCGGCCCGTCGAGGGGCACGTGCTGCTCGACGGCGAGACCGCCTACATCGAGTGCGCCGAGGCATGTGGCCTGCACCTGCTCGCACCGCAAGAACGTGATCCGAAGCACACCACGACCTTCGGTCTCGGCCCGCTGGTCCTCGCCGCGATCGAGGCCGGGGCCCGGCGGGTCGTCGTCGGCCTCGGCGGCAGCGCCACGAACGACGGCGGCGCCGGGCTGCTCGCCGCGCTCGGCGGCGCGCCGCTGGACGGCGCGGGCTACGCCCTGCCGTATGGGGGAGCGGCCCTGTCCGCCTGCGCCTCCCTCGGCGGCGTGCCGCGGCTGCGCGGGGCCACCCTGGTCGCGGCCACCGACGTGGACAGCCCGCTGCTCGGCCTGCACGGCGCCAGTGCCGTCTTCGGCCCGCAGAAGGGAGCGACCAGGGAGGACGTCTTTCTGCTCGACGCCGCGCTGACCCGGTTCGTGCAGGTGCTGGAAACGCTCCCGGGGGCGCCGACCGGCCTGGCCGCCCTGCCTGGCGCGGGCGCGGCCGGCGGGCTCGGCGCCGCCGTCCTGGCCCTCGGCGGGCGCGTCGAGTCGGGCATCGGCCTGGTACTGCGGCTCACCCGGTTCGACGAGGAGCTCGACCGGGCCGGTCTGGTCGTCACCGGCGAGGGCTCCTTCGACGAGCAGTCGCTGCGCGGGAAGGTCGTGGCGGGTGTGGCGAACGCCGCACGCGACCTCGGCCTGCCCTGCGTGGTGGTCGCCGGGCGGGTCGACGCCGGCCGCCGGGAGGCCGCCGCGATCGGCGTCACCGAGGCCCACTCGCTGGTCGAGCACTTCGGCAGCGTCGCCACGGCGCTGGCCAGGCCCGCCGACGGCCTGCGTGAACTCGGACAACGCCTCGCCCGGCAGTGGAGCCACTAGCGGAAACCGTGTCACTATGAGAGGGAATGCCACCGGACGCCGCGGTGTTGGCACCCGGAGGAACCGTAGACATCACCGCAGGGAGCTTTGATCGTGACCGCTTCGCAGCTTGCCGAGCCCGTTCAGACGGACAACCCGGCCGGCATCGGCCTCACCGCGGATGCCGCTCTCAAGGTGAAGGCACTGCTCGAGCAGGAAGGCCGGGATGACCTGCGGCTGCGTGTCGCGGTGCAACCCGGCGGCTGCTCGGGCCTTCGTTACCAGCTCTTCTTCGACGAGCGCGCGCTCGACGGGGACAAGGTCAGCACGTATGACGGCTTCGAGGTCGTCGTCGACCGCATGAGCGTGCCCTACCTGACCGGCGCGACGATCGACTTCGCCGACCGCATCGACGCCCAGGGCTTCACCATCGACAACCCGAACGCCCAGGGCTCCTGTGCCTGCGGCGACTCGTTCCACTGATCGCCTGATCGCTCATCCCGGACCCCCTCGCGCCGCCAGGCCGCGAGGGGGCCGGTGCGTTTCCCGACCGGCCACCCGTAGGTGAACATGGGCGGCCGGTCGGTGTGCCGGAGGTAGTCTGTCGGGGCTCTTTCCCGTAGCCACCCGCCCGACCCCCATCGAGGTTCTCCATGAAGATCGCCGTCACCGGCTCGATCGCGACCGACCATCTGATGCACTTCCCGGGCCGCTTCGCCGAGCAGCTCCTGGCCGACCAGTTGCACAAGGTCTCGCTGTCGTTCCTCGTCGACGACCTCACGGTCCGGCGTGGCGGGATCGCCGCCAATGTCGCTTTCGGCATGGGCCTGCTCGGCCTGCGCCCGATCCTGGTCGGGGCCGTCGGCGCCGACTTCGAGGACTACCGCAGCTGGCTGATCCGCCACGGGGTCGACTGCGAGTCCATCTACGTCAGCGAGATCGCGCACACGGCCCGGTTCGTGTGCACCACCGATGACGACATGAACCAGATCGCGTCGTTCTACGCGGGCGCCATGGCCGAGGCGCGCAACATCGAGATCTCGCCGGTCCGGCACCGCCTCGACGGCCTCGACCTGGTGCTGATCGGCGCGAACGACCCAATCGCCATGGTCCGCCACACCGAGGAGTGCCGCGAGCTGGGCATCCCGTTCGCCGCGGACAGCTCCCAGCAGCTGGCCCGCATGTCCGGCGACGAGATCCGCAAGCTCGTCGACGACGCGGCCTACCTGCTCACCAACGAGTACGAGAAGGAGCTGCTCGAGTCGAAGACCGGCCTGACCACCGAGCTGCTGCTGGACAAGGTCGGCATCCTGGTCACCACGCTGGGCAAGGACGGCGTGGTCATCCGCGGCCGAGCCCTCGACGAGGAGATCCGGGTGCCGGCGATCCGCGGCGTGCAGACGGTCGACCCGACCGGCGTCGGCGACGGCTTCCGCTCCGGCTTCTTCTCCGCGCTGTCGTGGGGCGTGAGCCTGGAGCGCGCCGCCCAGGTCGGCTCGATGGTCGCGGCGCTGGTCCTGGAGACCGTCGGCCCGCAGGAGTACACCATCGAGCGCGACGAGTTCGCCAAGCGCGTCGCGGACACCTACGGCGACACCGCCGCCGACGAGATCCGCGCCCACCTGCCCTAGTGGCCGGTCCGGAGCGAAGCGGAGGGGCCGGTCACCATCGGCACAGCATGACCCACGTGGCTTTCGCTATCCCTATCGGGTAAATAGGGTTCGGGAGTATCGTTGCCGCCGTGACGTACGTGGTCCTGGCGGTGCTCGCCGCGGCGACCGTGGCCGGCCTGGTGTATCGGGCCCGCTACGGTCGCCTTCGCGCGTCCGGGGGCGATCTGCCGCCCGGCCTCCTGCCACCCGTCGGCGATGGCCGGGGCGCCGGCGACTCGGTCATCCTGCTGCACTTCTCCTCGGCCACCTGCGCGCCCTGCCGGCAGGTCCGCGCGGTCTGCGCCGACGTGGTCGGCGACCTCGACGGCGTCCGGCATGTCGAGGTCGACGCCGAGGAGCACCTCGACGCCGTCCGGCGGCTCGAGATCTGGCGCCTGCCCACCCTGCTCGTCGTCGACCGCCGCGGCCGGGTGGCCCGCCGGACCGTCGGCGTGCCCGATCGTGCCGCCCTTCGGCGGACCGTCACGGAGGTGCTCGCCTCATGAGTCGTCCGGAGCGAATTGAAGGTAACGGCATGAGCAGGGCCAGCAGTGGTACCGGCGCGGCTGCCGGCCCGGTGGGCCTCGACCCGCGCGGCCCCCGCTTCGCGGCCGTGCTGACCACGGTCGTCTTCGTCGTTGTGTTGCTGACCGGCAGCGGCTGGCTCGCCCTGGCCCAGGCTGTGATATTCGCCATCGGCGCCTTCGACCCGCGCCGCACCCCGTACGGGCTGCTCTACCGCTACCTCGTCGCCCCGCGCCTGGCCCCGCCGCTGGAGCGCGAGGACCCCGCCCCGGTTCGCTTCGCGCAGGCGGTCGGCCTGGTCTTCGCGCTAATCGCGGTCGCCGGGTACCTGTCCGGCGCAACCGTCCTGGGCGTTGTCTCCGCCGCGTTCGCGCTGGTCGCGGCGTTCCTCAACGGGTTCTTCGGCCTGTGCCTGGGCTGCGAGGCGTACCTGCTGATCCGCCGCCTGCGCGGCGCCGGGTCCCCCGCGGCGTAGTCCCTAGAGGCGCACGGTGTGGCGGTCGCCCTCGGTGGCCACGAAGGTGTGGCCGCGCATCCGGCACCACGCGGGGATGTCGACGGCCGCGGCGGGGTCGTCGGCCAGCACCGCGATCTCCGTGCCGGGCTCCTGACCCGCGGCGAGCTTGGCCAGCATGATCACCGGCAGCGGGCAGCGCTTCCCCAGCGCGTCGATGACCAGGCTCACGCCGAAACCTCCGCTTCGCTCCGGCTGCGGCGTGAGCTGAACCTGCGCCCATGGTGAGCGGCCCCTCCGCTGCGCTCCGGACCGCTCACGCCGAAACCTCCGCTTCGCTCCGGCTGCGGCGTGAGCTGAACCTGCGCCCATGGTGAGCGGCCCCTCCGCTGCGCTCCGGACCGCTCACGCCGAAACCTCCGCTTCGCTCCGGACCGCTCACGCCGAAACCTCCGCTTCGCTCCGGGCCGCTCACAGTCCCGCCTCCGCCCTGATGTCGGCGACCAGGCCCGGGAGCACGGCGAGGAAGCGGCGGACATCGTCGGCGGTGACCCCACCGTGGAGTGAGACGCGCACGTTGCCGTGGGTGAGCACGCCCATCGCGGACAGTACGTGCGACGGCTGCAGGGTGTCCGACGTGCACGCCGAGCCGGAGGAGACCGCGAACCCGGCGCGGTCGAGGGCGTGCAGCAGCACCTCTCCATCGACGTAGAGGCACGAGAACGTCACGATGTGTGGCAGTCGCTCGTCCGGCTCGCCGACGACCTCCACGTCGGGCACGGTCGCGGCCACCGTGCGGCGGATCTCGTCGACGAGGGCTCGCTGACGTACCGACTCGGAACGGGCCTCCTCGGCGACGGCCCGCAGCGACGCCGCGGCGGCGACCACCGCGGGCACGTCCGTGGCGCCTTCGTCCCAGGGCGACTCCCATCGGGTGCCCTTGCGGACCGCGAGCAGGCCGACGCCGGCCGGGCCGCCCCACTTGCGGGCGCTGCCGGCCAGCAGTGACCAGCCCGCGGGCAGCGGCGCGCGGCCGACCGACTGGGCGGCGTCGACCAGCAGCGGCACCCCGGCCGCGGCGCACAGCTCGGCCGCCGCGGCGACCGGCTGCACCGTCCCGACCTCATGATTCGCGCTTTGTACCGCGGCCAGGGCCACTTCCGGCGAATCCAGCGCGGATTCCAGCGCGGCCAGGTCCACGACGCCGGTGCGCGACACCGGCACGGACACGGCGTCGTCCCCGGCGGCCTTGATGACCGCGGAGTGCTCGACCGCGGTGTGCACCACGACCCGGCGGTCACGGGAGCGGCGCACGCCGGCCACGGCGCGCCGGACCGCGTCGGTCCCGCCGGCGGTGAAGTGCAGCTCGTCGGGGCGCACCCCGAGCACGCCGGCGGCCGACTCGCGGGCCGCGTCGAGCAGTTGCCGGGCCCGCCGCGAGGGCGTGTAGAGCCGGCCCGGGTCGGCCCAGCCGTCATCGGCGGCGGCCAGAAACGCTTGCCGCGCAACGGGATGCGGGGGAACGGCGGTGGCCGAATCGAGGTAGACGCCCACCCCCGCAACGTTATCGCGACCTGGACACGGCGACCCCAAGCCGGGCGGACCGTGCATGGTCGAGTACGCTCGCCAGCGTTGGTGAGGCTTGCCGTGCGAAGCTACCCCAGGGTGGTTCCCGGCGCTGCTAAGGAGGCAGGAGCAGGTGGTCTCAAGAGGTTTGAGCCCCGCGCGCGCCATCGGGCTCGCCGTCTCGGCCGTCGGGGTGACGACCCTGCTCGCCGGTTGCTCCGTCGGGGACGCGTTCAACGGTTTCGGCTGGCCGAAGGCCATCACCGAGCAGGGCGACCGGATGTACAACCTGTGGATCGGGTCGGTCGTCGCGGCGCTCGCCGTCGGTGTCTTCGTCTGGGGCCTGATCTTCTGGTGCGTGGTGCGCTACCGGAAGCGGGGCGAGGAGCTGCCGCCGCAGACGCGCTACAACATGCCGTTCGAGATCCTCTACACGGTGGCGCCGTTCATCGTCATCGCCGTGCTGTTCTTCTACACCGCGATCATCCAGACCGACGTCGATCGGCTCTCGAAGAACCCGGACGTCACCGTCGAGGTGATCGCCTCCAAGTGGAACTGGCAGTTCGTCTACACGGACACCAAGGGCCCCGACGGCGCGGCGATCAGCACCGTCGGCGCGGACGACTACATCCCGGTCCTGGTGCTGCCCGCGGGCAAGACGGTCCAGTTCAACGAGGTCTCGAGGGACGTCATCCACTCGTTCTGGGTGCCGGACATCCTGTTCAAGCGGGACGTCATCCCGGGCGTGGAGAACAAGTTCCAGATCAAGCTCAAGGACAACGCCGAAGGCGCCTACGTGGGCCGCTGCGCCGAGTTGTGCGGCACGTATCACTCGATGATGAACTTCGAGCTGCGGGTCACGACGCCGGAGCAGTATTCCGAGTACCTCTCGCTGCGTAAGGCGGGCAAGAGCACCCCCGAGGCGCTCGCCGCGCTGGGCTTCCCGAACCAGGGCTACGCGACGAAGACCCACCCGTTCGACACCGACCGCACCAAGCGGTCCTCGAGCTGAGAGGCGAACGGCGATGAAGGCAGAGAACCGTCTCTTCTTCGTGCTGGCGTTGTTCCTGTTCGCCATGGCCGGGCTGTATGGCTGGTGGACCAGCGTGGCGGTGCCGGAGCAGTCCGGGCACCAGGGCATCGAGTGGATCGGCGTCGTGGCGCTGATCCTGGCCGGCCTGCTGCTGACGATGATCGGCGGCGCGCTGTGGATCATCGCGCGGCGCATCGAGCCGCGCCCGGAGGACCGCAGCGACGCGGAGATCGCCGAGGGCGCGGGTGACCTGGGCTTCTTCAGCCCCGGCAGCTACTGGCCGGTCGGCCTGGCGTTCTCGGCGCTGATCGCGAGCCTGGGCCTCGCATTCGGCCAGTGGTGGCTGCTCGCGGCCGGCCTGATCTCGGTGCTGATCACGACGAGCGGGCTGATGTTCGAGTACTACACCGGCAGCCGGCGCGGCGCCGAGCACTGAGCGCGTACTGCTGAAAAGGGGCCCCTCGAGGGGGCCCCTTTTTCATGCCCGGACGGGCGGCGCCGAAGCTTCAGGCGGCCCGGCGCAGCAGCACCCGCGGGCGCCGGTCCATGAGCAGGATCACCGGAGCGATCACGATCGTCGCGCCGCAGGCCGTGCAGGCCCGTTCGGGGCAGCTCGCCCGGAGGTCGTCGGCGCGGACCGGTGGCTCGAAGGTCCGCACCCGGGCGCAGGTGTCGCAGTGCAGCTCCATGCCGTCACCGTGCCATCGCCGCGCCAGGCCGCCGCGGACCTGGGCCCGCGTGTCGGGTCACGTTTTGGCTGTCACTTCCTGGCGGTGACCTTCGGCGACGGCGAGGCCGTTGTGGTCCGCGGCGGCAGGAAGGCCTCGTCGCTCACGCTCGAGGTGGTGTTCTGCAGGATCAGCTCCGTCGTACTGCCCGCGTCCGAGGTGCCCTGGAAGTAGGCGAGCAGTCCGGCGGGGTTGACGCACGCGATCTCGGTGCGGATCCCGGTCGCGGTGACCGACACGCACTGCGCTTCGCCGCGCTTGGAGACCCCGGCGCGCACCCCCTGCCCCTGCGCGATGGTCGCGAGCCGGCCCACGGCCGCCTCAGGGGCCATGAATTCGCCCCCGAACGCCACGCTGATGGCCTTGGCCTCGGTGGGGGACATCGTGTCTGCCCCCGGGCCCTCCTGGCACGTCACGGGCGGCTGGGGCGGCTTTGCCGGTTCGGCCGTCTTGGGGCCCTTGGTGGGCGACGGGGCCGGGCCGGTGACGCACAGGAGGGTGCCGTCCGGCGTCGAGATGTAGGTCACGCCCGCGCTGCGGTACGCCCGGCGCGGCGCCGACTGCGACACGGTCACGATCGCGCCGGACGGGGTGGCGTACTGCAGCGTCGCGTCCGCGTCGAGGCCGAGCACGAGCCGGGACGCGAGCGAGTCGACCATCTCCAGCGCCTCGTTGGCGGGCTCCGTCCGCGGATTCACCGGCGCGCCGCACGACTTCGCCATCATGCCGGCGAAGCCGAGCGTCAGCGCGCCGGCCACGACGGCGGAGATCAGCGCCTTCTTGGGGTTGTTGCGCGGCAGTTCGGCCATGCCTGGACCAACGCCGCTCGCCGCCGCCGGTTATGCGGCGGTTTGCCGAAGAACAGTTGCTTCGCGCCGCGTCACGCGGGCTTGAACGCCGCCCAGCGCTCGATCAGGGCCGTCGCGGCGCCCGAGTCCACGGCCGCGGCGGCGCGCTCGATGCCGGCCTTGAGCTGCCCGTGCAGGTCCTGCAGGACCAGCCCTTCCCGCGCGGCGATCGCGGCGGCCGCGTTGAGCAGCACCGCGTCGCGCACCGGCCCGCCCTCGCCGGCGAACATCCGCCGCGCGACGTCGGCGTTGTGCTCCGGGTCGCCGCCGCGCAGGTCGCCCGGCGCCGAGCGGGCCAGGCCAAGGTCGGCGCTGTCGACGACGAGCTCGGTGACCGTGTTGCCGGTCGCCGCCCACACCCGGGTCGGCGCGGTGGTGGTGAACTCGTCCAGGCCGTCCTCGCCGCGCACCACCAGCACCGAGTAGCCCCGGCCGGCCATCACGGCGGCCACGACCGGCGCCATGCGCGAGTCGAAGCAGCCGATGGTGGCCGCGGTGGGCTGGGCCGGGTTGGTCAGCGGGCCGAGGAAGTTGAACACCGTGGGCACGCCCATCTCGCGGCGCGGGCCGCCGGCGTGGCGCATGCCCGCGTGGAAGCGCGCGGCGAAGCAGAAGGCGATGCCCACCTCGGCCACGCTGCGGGCGACGTCCTCGGGGCCCAGGTCGATGGTGACCCCGAACCGCTCGAGCAGGTCGGCGGCGCCGGTGGAGGAGGACGCGGCCCGGTTGCCGTGCTTGACCACGGGGATGCCCGCGGCCGCCGTGACGACCGCGGCCATGGTCGAGATGTTCACGGTGTTGGCGCGGTCGCCGCCGGTGCCGACGATGTCGACGGCGGCGTCGCGCAGCTCGTCGGAGATCGGGACGCGGGTCGCGAGGGCCAGCATCGTCTCGGCGCACCCGGCGACCTCGGCCGGCGTCTCGCCCTTGGCGCGCAGCGCGATGACGAACGCGGCCGTCTGCGCGGGCGTGGCCGATCCGGAGAAGATCTCGCGCATTGCCCAGCCCG
This sequence comes from Dactylosporangium sp. NPDC000555, assembly GCF_040300025.1. Taxonomy (NCBI): domain Bacteria; kingdom Bacillati; phylum Actinomycetota; class Actinomycetes; order Micromonosporales; family Micromonosporaceae; genus Dactylosporangium; species Dactylosporangium sp. NPDC000555. The sequence continues at coordinate 24,799 of NZ_JBEPDB010000036.1, forward strand.
TGTCCTCGGTGGACAGGTCCTCCCCGCGCAGCAGGGCGGTGAGCAGCGCCGGCCAGGTGCGGTCGCCCATGGTGGCCTCCAGAGGGGTCCTACTTACTGCGGATGGTCACCGGCTCGGACCGTAGTTAGGGCAGGTTCACCGGCGAATGGCGGGGTATGCGCGGAGCAGGGCGGAGACGGTCTCGCCGGTGGTGACGGGGTCGAGCGGATACATGACCGTGCCCTCGACGCGGGCGTAGGAGGCCAGCCAGCGGTCCGCGGCGCGGGCGATGGCGAGCACGACCGGCGGCGCGTCGGGGATCTCGTCCTTGAGCTGCCGGGCGATGCCCAGGCCGCCGCCGGGGGTGGCCTCGCCGTCGAGGACCAGCAGGTCGACGTCGGTGTCGTCGACGAGCTTGACGACCTCGGCATAGGTCGAGGCGTCGACGAACTTCACCGTCAGGTCGGTCGCCGGGCGGGTGCCGATGGCCAGCCGCATGCGGTCGCGGACCTCGGCGTCGTCGCTGTACAGCAGGACAATGTGCTCGCTCATGTGCGTGCTGCTCCTCGTGTGGCGTCTGCCTCCGGGATCGTACCGTCCTGCCGGATCGGCGTTTCGCCGCCGTCGGGCGTTATGAGGATTCCGGTGCGGGCAGCCCACTCCGCCTCCTCGCGCCGCAGCCGCTCCTCGCGGTCCAGCCGGCGGTCCAGCCGCCGGGCCTCCCGGTCCGACTGGCGCATCCACTGCACCACCAGCACCGCCAGCATCGTCACCGAGACGAACTCGCCGCCGGCCCACAGGATCCCGCCCGCGACGACCTGGTCGGCGGCGGGGTCGGCCCAGCTCAGGTGCAGCGACGGATACCAGTCCCCGCCGAGCAGCGTCTTGCTCTGCATGATGGTCAGCCCGAGCACCGTGTGGAACGGCGTGGACAGGAACATCAGCAGCGCGCGGGCCGGGTAGGGCCACCGCCCGGGCAGCGGGTCGAGGCCGACCAGCGGCCAGAAGAACAGGCAGCCGACCGCGATGAAGTGCGCGTGGGTGAGCTCGTGGATCCACTCGTGGCGCATGGTCAGGCCGTAGATGCCAGTGAAATAGAGCACGAACGGCGTCACCACGAAGAAGCCGAACGCCACCAGGGGGAACGCCAGGATCCGCACCGGGCGCGAGTGCGTGACGGCCAGCAGCGCCTTGCGCCCGCCGGCGGGCAGCGTGCGCAGCGCGAGCGTCATCGGCGCGCCCAGGGCCAGGAAGATCGGCGCGATCATGGACAGGATCATGTGCTGGATCATGTGCACCGACAGCAGCGTCGTGTCGTACTGCTCGATCCCGCTCATGGTGACCGCGGCGATCGAGCCCAGGCCGGGGACCAGGAACAACACCGTGCGCGCGACGGGCCAGTCGTCGCCGCGCCGGCGCAGCTTCACCACGCCGGCCAGATAGAGCCCCACGGCGGCGAGCAGCACGAGCGTCAGCCACGACGCGTGGAACGAGCCGAGCAGCGTCGCGGCCGAGACGGGACCGGGTTCACCTGCGGTTTCGAGTGCGCGGAACACGGAACCAGACTATGCCGTCGCACGAATCGTCCGTGTCTGGTGGACCCCGCGCAAACCTTGCGATGATCGGGGGCAATAATGACGTCGTGACTGCGGCCCCAGCGATTGCCAAGAGCCAGATCCATTCACTGACCAGGCCCAACATGGTCAGTGTCGGGACGATCGTGTGGCTCTCCAGCGAACTGATGTTCTTCGCGGCGCTGTTCGCGATGTACTTCTCCATCCGTGCCGCCGCGCCGGAGCTCTGGGCGAAGCACACCCATGCACTGAACATCCCCTATGCCCTGACGTTCACGATCATCCTCGTGCTCTCGTCCATCACCTGCCAGATCGGCGTGTTCCGCGCCGAGCGCGGTGACGTCCACGGGCTGCGGCGCTGGTTCGCCCTGACGTTCGTCATGGGCCTGATCTTCGTGCTCGGGCAGGCGTTCGAGTACCGCACGCTGGTCGGCGAGGGCGTCAAGATCAACGGTGACGGTTACGGCTCGATGTTCTACCTGACCACCGGGTTCCACGGCCTGCACGTCATCGGTGGCCTCATCGCCTTCATCATCTACCTGATCCGCACGACCATGGGCCGCTTCACCCCCGCCCAGGCGACCTCGGCGATCGTCGTGTCGTACTACTGGCACTTCGTCGACGTGGTCTGGATCGCGTTGTTCGCGATGATCTACTTCCTGCAGTAGCAGGCTCGGGCCGCGCGTCACGCTCCGGACCACTCCTCCAGGACCCCTACCGAGACGGCACATAGGTGATGACGACAAAGGTGAGGCCATGACTTCTGAGCAGAGCAAGCGGCCGCTTGCCCGGCTGGTGCCGGGTGGTGCGCGCGCGGCCCGGGGTAAGCTTCGCCGGCGGTTGTCGGCGGCCGTGCGCCTGGTCGCCGCGCTCACGCTGGTCGGGGGCCTCTACAGCGCATACGCCCCCGGCGTCGGCCGCGCCGAGGAGGCCACCACGGCCCTGTCGGAGCAGGCGAAGCGCGGCAAGGAGCTGTACCAGACCAGCTGCATCACCTGCCACGGCACCAATGCGCAGGGCGTGCAGGACCGCGGCCCCAGCCTGATCGGCGTCGGCTCCGCCGCCGTCGAGTTCCAGGTCAACACGGGTCGCATGCCGCTGGCCCGCCAGGAGGCGCAGGCCGAGCGCAAGGCGCCGGCGCTCAGCCCGGAACAGGCCGCCGACCTCGGCGCGTACATCCAGGAGCTGGGCGGTGGCCCGCAGCTGCCGTCGGCGGCGAGCCTCGACGCGGACGTGAAGAAGGCTCAGGCCGACCCGAAGACCCTCGCGCACGGCGGCGAGCTGTACCGGGTCAACTGCTCGTCGTGCCACGCGTTCTCCACCGGCGGCGGCGCGCTGTCCTCCGGCAAGTTCGCCCCGACGCTGCAGCACTCGACCAACCGCGACATCTACGGCGCCATGCTGACCGGTCCGCAGAACATGCCCGTGTTCGGCAACAACCAGCTGAGCCCGGACGACAAGGCCGCGATCATCGCCTACGTCCAGAACCTCAACAAGAGCTCGGCGACGGACCCCGGTGGCTGGAACATCGGCCGTTACGGCCCGGTCCCCGAGGGGATCGTCATCTTCCTCGTCGGGATCGCGGCGCTCGTGTTCGCCACGCTGTGGATTGCAGGGAAGTCATGACCACGCACACCGCTGCCGAGGGTCACTCCTCTGCTGAGGAGCCGTTCGACGCGAGTGACCCCAGCCTCACCCGGTTCGACCTCGTCAAGGAGGGCGCCCGCCGGGACGGCGTCGAGATCGTGCACTACGCGCCGCGGTTCCCGATCCCGGGCACCAAGGCCGAGAGGCGCATCGAGCGCGTGCTCGCGCTGCTGTTCCTGCTCACCGGCCTCATGGGGACCGCGTTCGTGGTCGCCTACATCGCGTGGCCGTGGCACTACGGCGAAGGTGACGAGACCTACCAGAGGCTGTATCCCTACTACACCCCGGTGCTCGGCGCGACGCTCGGCCTCGCGCTGCTGGCCTTGGGCCTGGGCATCGTCACGTGGTCGAAGAAGCTCCTGCCCGAGGAGGTCTCGGTCCAGTCGCGCCACGACGGCCCGTCGGACCCCACCGAGCAGCGGCTCACCGCGGCCACCATCGTCAACATGGGCGACGAGCTGGGCCTCAAGCGCCGCCGCTTCATCGGCCTGGCGTTCCTGGCCGGCGCCGCCCCGCTGGGCGCGGCCGCCGGCGCGGTGCTGGTCGGCTCGCTCATCAAGGCGCCGACCCAGAACGGCGAGAACGTGTTCTTCACCACCGGGTGGAACCCGAAGAAGAACGACGGCAAGCCGATCCGCCTCACGCACGCGGACGGCACCCCGATCCGCCCGGCCGACGTCAGCGTCGGCGGCCAGATCACCGTCTACCCCGGCATCCCGCACGGCGCGAGCAACAAGTACGCCGACTCGTCCACCCTGCTGATCCACCTCCGTGAGGCAGACGCACAGCTCACGGCGCAGAACGCCAAGCCGATCAACGTCGGCTCGCAGTGGCAGAACTACGTCGCGTATTCGAAGATCTGCACCCACGCGGGCTGCCCGGCCAGCCTGTACGAGCAGCAGACCAACCGCCTGCTGTGCCCCTGTCACCAGTCGCAGTTCCAGATCACCGACAACGCGCGGCCGATCTTCGGTCCTGCGAGCCGGTCGCTTCCACAGCTACCGATCACGGTCGACGATGAGGGATACTTCGTAGCGGTGTCCGACTACAAGGTTGCGGTCGGACCGGCCTTCTGGGAGCGGCCATGAAACGGCGCAAGATCGACGTCCGGGCTCTCCCGGGTAAGTCCGCCGCGGCGCTCGACGAGCGCTTCCAGGCGGCGACGCCGCTGCGGCGGCTGATGAACAAGGTCTTCCCTGACCACTGGTCGTTCCTGCTGGGTGAGATCGCGCTCTACTCGTTCATCGTGCTGCTGCTCAGCGGCATCTTCCTCGCGCTGTTCTTCGACCCGTCGATGCGCGAGGTCGTGTATGAGGGCAGCTACGCCCCGCTGCGCGGCGTGGAGATGTCGCAGGCGTACAACACCGCGCTGCACATCTCGTTCGACGTGCGCGGCGGTCTCTTCGTGCGGCAGATGCACCACTGGTCGGCGCTGCTGTTCATGGCCGCGATCGTGGTCCACATGTTCCGGGTCTTCTTCACCGGCGCGTTCCGCAAGCCGCGCGAGGCCAACTGGATCGTCGGCATCCTGCTGTTCTGGATGGGCTTCCTGGAGGGCTTCGCCGGCTACTCGCTGCCCGACGACGCGCTGTCCGGCACCGGCCTGCGCATCGCGAGCGCCATCATGCTGTCGATCCCGATCGTCGGCACCTGGGTGACCACCTCGCTGTTCGGGGGCGAGTTCCCGGGCGAGGTCATTCTCGACCGGCTGTACATCGCGCACGTCCTGCTGATCCCTGGTGCGCTGCTCGCGCTCATCAGCGTCCACATGGGCCTGCTGGTGAAGCAGAAGCACACCCAGTGGCCCGGCCCCGGACGCACCAACGAGAACGTGGTCGGCGTGCGGATGTTCCCGGGCTTCGCGGCCAAGGCGGGCGGCTTCTTCATGGTCGTGTTCGCCATGATCGCCTTGCTGGCCGGTCTGTTCCAGATCAACCCGCTCTGGCTGTTCGGCCCCTACAACGCCGCGGTCGTCTCGGCGGCGAGCCAGCCCGACTGGTACGTCATGTTCCTCGACGGCTCGACCCGTCTCTTCCCGGCCTGGGAGATCCGGTTCGGCCTGTTCGGCTGGGGCGATGGTTACACCATCCCGCCGATCTTCTGGCCGACGGTGGTGCTACCCGGCATCCTCACGATGCTGCCGATCTTCTATCCGTTCATCGAGGCGCGGTTCAGCAAGGACAAGGCCGTGCACAACCTGCTGCAGCGCCCGCGGGACAACCCGCTGCGCACCGGGCTGGGTGCCATGGCGATCACGTTCTACGTGGTGCTGCTGATCTCCGGCGGCAACGACGTGGTGGCGGACAAGTTCCACATCAGCCTCAACGCGATGACCTGGGCGGGCCGCATCGGCATGCTGGTCCTGCCGCCGCTGGCGTACTACTGCGCCTACCGCCTCGCGCTGGGCCTGCAGCAGCACGACCGCGAGGTGCTGGCGCACGGCGTCGAGACCGGCATCATCCGGCGCATGCCGGACGGCCGCTTCGTCGAGGTTCACCAGCCGCTGCCGGCGCCGAACGGCCAGGAGGCGGAGGGCGACGGGCACCACGCCCTGGAGTACGCGGGCTGGGTCGTGCCGAAGAAGATGAACCGCATCGGCGCGCTGGCCCCGACGGTGAAGGGCTTCTTCTACCCGATCGAGAAGGCGGCCCCGGTCGAGAAGGCGCCGCGTCAGGTCGCCGAGGCCGACCGCGAAGAGGTCACCTCGGGCCGCTGAGCCCACCGCGCGACACCCACGCACGACATCGAACGGCCCCCGGCACCGCGCCGGGGGCCGTTCGGTTCTTCACGGCAGGGACGCGGCCCAGCCGGCCACGCGGCGGGCCAGGACGGTGCCCTGCTTCGCCCAGCGGAAGTGGTCGATCGGCGGGCCCGGAGCGTAGTGCTCGCGGGTCACCGGGGCGGCGGAGAGCTTCTCCAGCAGGTGGGAGACCGTGCCGGGCGGCGTGTACGCGTCGCCGGCCATGTCGACGGCCAGCACCGGGGTCGTCACCGTCGCCAGGGCGGACTCCAGATCCGTGCCGTGCATCGCCGGGTAGCGGCCCGTGCGCGCGGTGTGCGCCCAGTCCCGGATCACCCCACGAGCCTGGCGGCCGCCGAAGCCCCAGCCCGGCCACACGCGCAACAGCGCGGCGGTCGCGGCGAGCGTCTGGGTCTGCAGCAGCACCGGCAGGCGACGGCCCGCAGGGTACCGGCGCCAGTACGGCACGCCGACCGCCAGCAGCGCCAGCCCGGCCACGTCGGAGTCGGGCTCCGCGGCGAGGTGCAGCGCGCACGCCTGGCCGCCGAGGGAGTGCCCGATGAGGATCGTGCGGCGCCCGGCCCGGCGCGGCTTGAGGTGGGTCAGCACGGCGTCCACGTCGTCGGTCAGGTCGGCCAGGCCGTATGCCGAGGCCCGCGACGGCGGTGGTGTGCTCGCCCCGGTGCCGCGCAGGTCGGCGACGACCACGGCCATACCCGCGGCGGCCAGGTCGGTGGCGAACGCGCGGTAGTAGCGGGCCGGCACCCCCATCGCCGGCCAGAGCACCGCGAGCGTCGGCGCGTCCCCGGGCGGCGCGTACAGGTGCAGGGCGATCCGGTCCGCCCCGCGTTCCACCGTCTCCAGCGTCGGATCCATGCTCGTAGGGTAGGGCCACGAGGGCCACATGTGAGAAAGGTGGGGCCGGCACCGCCCCACCTTCCGGCTGGGTCCTCAGGCGGCCAGCAACTCGGCGATCTGCACGGCGTTGAGCGCCGCGCCCTTGCGCAGGTTGTCGTTGGCGACGAACAGCGCCAGGCCGTTGTCGACGGTCTCGTCGACGCGGATGCGCCCGACGTACGACGGGTCGGCGCCCGCCGCCTGCAGCGGCGTCGGGATGTCGCTGAGCACCACGCCGGGCGCGGCGGCCAGCAGCTCGGTGGCGCGCTCGACCCCGACCGGGCGGGCGAAGCGCAGGTTGAGCTGCAGCGAGTGGCCGGTGAAGACGGGCACGCGCACGCAGGTGCCGGACACCTTGAGCCCGGGGATCTCGAGGATCTTCCGGCTCTCGTTGCGCAGCTTCTGCTCCTCGTCGGTCTCGAAGGAGCCGTCGTCGACGATCGAGCCGGCCATCGGCAGCACGTTGAACGCGATCGAGCGGGCGAACTGCTTCGGCTCCGGGAACTCGACCGCCGAGCCGTCGAAGGCCAGCGCGGCGGCGCCGTCGGCGACCTTGCGCACCTGCTCGTCGAGCTCGGCGACGCCGGCCAGCCCGGCGCCGGAGACGGCCTGGTAGGTGGCGGCCACCATGGCGACCAGCTCGGCCTCGTCGTGGAGCGGACGCACGACCGGCATCGCGGCCATGGTGGTGCAGTTGGGGTTCGCGATGATCCCCTTCGGCCGGTGCGCCGCGGCGTGCGGGTTGACCTCGGCGACGACCAGCGGCACGTCCGGGTCCATCCGCCACGCGGAGGAGTTGTCGATCACGACGGCGCCGGCGGCGGCCACCTTCGGGGCGAGCTCCTTCGACGTGCCCTTGCCGGCCGAGAACAGCACGATGTCGAGCCCGGCGTAGTCCGCGGTCGCCGCGTCCTCCACCGTGACCTGTGTGTCCTGCCAGTCGATGGGCCGCCCGGCGGAGCGGGCGGACGCGAACAGTCGCAACTCGTCTACCGGGAACCGCCGTTCGGCCAGGATGTGGCGCATGACGCTGCCGACCTGCCCGGTGGCCCCTACGATGCCGATCCTCATGGCCGCGAGGGTACCGGGTGCGGACCGCGCATTCGATGCGATTTGCCGCACTCCCGGCGCCACAACCAGGGCAAACGGTCCCTTCTTACGGCTGCGCGGAACGCTAGCTGCACGCCTTCTCGCCACGCGAGGGAAAAACCGCGGGATTTAATCAGCGTCCGGCAGGCCGATCGCGAACGCCTCTTCCAGATCGTGGCGGGAGTACGCCTGGAACGCGATGTGCGTGTCGGTCTCCACCACGCCGGGCACCTTCGAGATCCGGTTGGCGATCACCTCGGCGATGTCCTCGAACTGCCGCACCCGCACGATCGCGATCAGGTCGGTGTTGCCGGCGACGGAGTACACCTCGCTGACACCGTCGAGGTTGGCGATGTTCTCGGCCACCTCCGGGATCGAGTCGGTGGCGCAGTCGATGAGGACGATCGCGGTGATCACCGGCGGTGCTCCTTCCAGCGGATTGCACCCGCCATGCTAATGCGCGGCGACGGTCAGCCCCCGGCCGACCCGGATCCCGTCGGCGAGCGCTTCGCCCGCCGCCACGACGCCGCCCGGCCACACCACCCCGCGCGTGACCGACCCGGCCACGACGGCGCCCGAGCCGATCACGGCCCGCTCCAGCGCCCCGCTGACCTCGGCGTCCGGGGCCACGAGGCTGCCGTCGCCGGCCGCGTGCAGGTTGGCCCGCAGGTAGTCCGCCGGGGTGCCGGTGTCCAGGTAGAGGCCCTGGTACCCCACCACGCGCAGCCGGCCCTGGCGCTCGGCGGGGCGCCAGGCCAGGCGTACCAGATCGGACGGCTCCGGCTCCAGAGGGGCGACCAGGTCCCACGGCAGCAGCGAGAACCCGGCGAAGCGGTGGGTGCCGAACTCGTCCGGCGGTCCGGGCACGCCGAGCAGCCGCGCCTCGTGCCCGTCCCACCCGTCGAGCAGGGCGGCGATGTCCGCCCCTGGCTCCTCGTCCGAGGCCAGGTAGGCGTCGGCGTTGCCGACGAGCACGCCCCGTCCGCCGATCCAGTCCCGCAGCAGGCCCAGGCCGCCCGCCGTACCGAGCGGGTCGCCCGGCTCCACGGAGAGGTGCGCGCGGTCACCGACGTGCTCGACGACCAGGTGGCCGAGGTAGCAGGCGTTCACGGCGACGCTGTGCGGCCCGTCGAAGCCGAGCGCCCGCACGCGGGCCAGGGCCCGGTCCAGCAGCGCCACGTTGCCGACCGGGCACAGCGCCTTCGGCAGGTGCTCGGTGAGCGGTCGTAGGCGGCGCCCCTCGCCGGCCGCGAGCACGACGGCGCAGACGTCCGCGTTCACGCCTCGAGGACCTCCGGGTAGTCGCGGTACGGGCCGATGCCGTAGTGGGCGAGCAGCTTCGACGTGGACACCGTCAGCGGCGGCAGGTTGTCCAGCCGGTGCCAGGCCGCCTCGATGACCTCGGCGGCGTCGACGACCAGCTTGCCGCCCGGCTCGACCTCGGTCTCGAATACCACGTCGACCCACTGGCCGTTCGTGTGCACGATCGCGTTGGGCATGGCGGGGCGCATCCGCTCGGGCGGCACCCTGACGCCGGTCTCCTCGCCGAGCTCGCGGGCCGCGCACTGCACGGGGGTCTCGCCGCGGTCCATCAGCCCGGCCGGGAGCGACCAGCCCGCGCCGGGCGGCTGGCGTAGCAGGAGGATCCGGGCCAGCTGCGGGTCGCGGACGATCGCGACGGCGCCGATCGTGTACGTCGGCTGGAAGGTCCGTACGATTCGCCGCCGCCAGCGGCCCGGGAGCCGGTAGAACGAGCGGTAAACCAGCCCGCGCACGCGACCACGGAAGTCGGTCATCCGGCTAGGCTAATGAGCTATCGCGGGGAGTGGTCGACCAGGGCGATCAATTCGGCCACGACCTCGTCAGCAGTGCGGGCGTGGTCGGCGACGGCGACGAGCAACGTCTCCAGGTCGGGGTAGCCCAGCCGCGTCGCGAGGCGCACCAGCGGCAGATCGCTGGCCAGTCCGCGGCCCTGCTGGCGCAGCGCGAGGCCGACCGCGAGGCGGCCCAGCCGTACCTTGTTGGCGACCGTGATGGCGGGCGCCTCGTGCGCCTCGAACCAGCGGCTGATGTGCAGCCGGGCGTGCGGGGTGCGGACGAAGTCGAGCCACTCCGGGGACGGGCCGCGCGCCGGCGCGTCGGCGTCGAAGTCGAACTCGTCGCGCTGCCCGGCGCGGGTGATGATCTCGACGGTGTCGCCGTCGGCGAGCGGCGACGACACGGCGGTCAGGCGGCCGTTGACCCGGGCGCCGATACATCGGTTACCGACGTCGGCGCCGAGGATGTACGCCAGGTCGACCGGCGTCGCGTCGAAGGGCAGCAGCACCGGCCGCCCGCCGCCGGCCGTCAGCACCAGGATCTGGTCCTCGGCGAGGTCGCAGCGCAGCGATGCGATGAACTGCGCCGGGTCGGATGCCGCGGCCTCCCAGTCCAGCAGCCGGCGCAGCCAGTCCAGCTGCTCGGCCTTGGTTGCCGGGCCGAACCGGGCGGCCGCGGAAGGGTAGCGGAAGTTCGCCACGATGCCGTACTCCGCCGACTGGTGCATCTCGACGGTGCGGATGAGCACCTCGAGCGAGCGCCCCTCCGGCCCGAGGACCGTGGTGTGCAGCGACCTGTAGTTGTTGTTCTTCGGTGTGGCGATGAAGTCCTTGAACCGTCCGGGCACCGGGCGCCACTTGCCGTGCACGGCGCCGAGCGCGGCGTAGCAGTCGGTGTCGGGCCCGTCGACGACGATCACCACGCGCGGCAGGTCGTGCGGCTCGGCGTGGTTGCCGTCGACCGTGTCCTTCCAGATCGAGTACAGGTGCCGGGGCCTGGGTGACACCGTGGCGTCGATGCCGAACCTCTTCAGGTCGGCGCCCACCGCCGAGATGACCTTGTCGAGGTATCCGTCCCAGCCGACCCGCTGCCCCACGTACTCGGCGACGACCGCGTAGCCGCTGGGAGAGACCGCGCGCAGCACCCAGTCCTCGAGCTCCCGCTTGAGCGCCTGGATGCCGAGCCGCTCGCACAGCGGGATCAGTACCTCGCGGGTGGCGGTGGCGATGCGCACCCGGCTCTTCACCGACCGCGCGTCGATCGTGCGCATGTTGTGCAGCCGGTCCGCGAGCTTGATGACCAGCACCCGCACGTCGCGCCCGGCGGCGACGATCATCTTGCGGATCGTCTCGGCCTCGGCGTCGGCGCCGTAGAACATCTTGTCGAACTTCGTCACGCCGTCGACCAGCAGCGCGACCTCGCCGCCGAAGTCCCGCTCCAGCGCGCCGAGGGTGTAGTCGGTGTCCTCGACGGTGTCGTGCAGCAGCGACGCGACCAGGGTCGTGGTGTCCATGCCGAGGTCGGCCAGGATCTCGGTGACCTCGAGCGGGTGCGTGATGAACGGCTCGCCGCTCTTGCGCATCTGCCCGCGGTGCATCTGCTCGGCGGTCGCGTACGCCCGGCGCAGCAGCGCGATGTCCGCAGCGGGGTGGATCTGCCGGTGCGCCCGCAGGATCGGCGCCATCGGGTCGTCGCTGGACTGCCACGGGAACATGGCCCGCAGCCGCGAGCCGATGATGGCCGTGTACGTCGACGTCGGGTCCCCTGGAACGGTCCCGCCCACGAGCGCCGAGTAGTTCGGCGGCGGCGGTACCTCGGGCGAGTCGTCGGTGGGGGGCGCGGTGAGCTTCTGCCGGGGCGCCGCGTATCGGTCGTCGAGCTGCGGCTCGTGCGTCTTGGGCCGCGGCAGCGCGCTGCGCTTCTTGGCGGCCGGCTCGGCCGGCTTGGGCTGCGTGGTCTGCTCGGGCTGTTTGCTCTGCCGGGGCTGTCCGCCCGGGCCGGTCGCTTCACGGCCGGGCTCGTCGCGGCGGGTGGTGGTCCGCGCGCCGCGGTCGTGCGGTTCCTGCTGCTTGTCGCGGTGCTCGTCCTGCTGCTTGCTCTGGTGCGTGTCGCGGGGCTTGTCGTGCGGCCCGGCCTGCCGATCGCCGGCGGCCGGGCGTCCGTCGATGACCGCGTGTCCGTCGGCGGCCGTGCACTCGCTGGTGATCGTGTGCTCGTCGGTGGCCGTGTCCGCCTGGCCTGGCGGCGCCGCGTCTGCCTGGTCGCCCGCGCCTTCGTCACCGCTCGGGCGCGGCCGCGTCTCGATCGCGCGGTCGTTGGCGGGCCAGCCGGACCCCTGGCGCGCCGCGGGCCGCTCGTCGGCGGGCCGGTCCGCGCCCGCCTTCTCGCCCCGCACCGCCTCGCCCCGCGACGCTTCCGTCCGCCGTACGCGGTCGGGGCGCGATCCCTGCTCCGTCGTCGCGTGCTCGTTCGTCGCGTGCTCGTTCGGTGCGCGGTCGATCGAGATCCGGTCGCTCGGGGCCCGGTCGTTTGGGGCCCGGTCGTTCACGGGGCGCTCGGTCGCGGCGCGGTCCGTGGGTGCCCGGTCGTTTGAGGTCCGGTCGTTCACGGTGCGGTCGGTCGCGGCCCGGTCCGCGGGTGCCCGGTCGTTCGGAGTGTGGTCCGCGGGTGCCCGGTCGGGCTGCGGGGCGCGGTCGTTGAGCGCCCTGTCGTGCTGGTGGCCGCGGTCGCCCGCGGCTCGCTCGGTCCGGCGGCCGTTGTCCGCCGGCGCGCGGTCCGCGGTGCCCGGCGGGGCCGGACGCCGCCGCGCCGGAGCCTCCGGGGCGTTGATGGCCGCGGTCGGCAGCCCCTTGGGCCCGAGGAACATCTCGCCGGTCCGGAGCCGGTCGCCCCCGGTCCCGCCGGCTCCCGTAGCGGTGCCCGGACCGCCCGCGGCGCCGATCGCCCCGAAACCACCGGCGCCGCCGCCCGCGCCGAACGCCGTCGTGCTTCCAGAGGAATTCGCGCCTCCCGGGGGACTGGTCGCGAATCCTCCAGTCCCCAGCGGCAGGTCGACCCGGATCGTCAGCGGGCCGAGCGCCGCTACCGCGCCGTCGCCGAGTTGCTGGGCATCGTGGCTGGTCGTGGGGGAGGCGAACGCCTGGGCCGGGCCGACACGAAAATTCGGCGACTGCGTGGGGTTGCCGTCCGACGCCGCTGGGTCCACCATGTACTCGCTGTGCGTCGCGTTCGGGCCCGAACACGGTCCGTGCGAGGCTCCGTGAACGTTGGGATTGTGGACATCGGGATCGAGTTCGTCGCCCGATCCTCGCTGGAGATCCGCACCACTGGAAGGGTCGGGAGGGTCGGAGACATCCGGGCCGCCGAGCAGATCGGGCCCGTTCGGCGCACTGGGCCCAACCAGGCCGTGCTGTGTGCTCGGTCCGTGCTGCTGGCCGGGACCGTGCTGGGCGGATGATCCGCGCTGTGGGCCATGACCCTCGGGCGCCGGGCCTGATGCCGGAGAGGGGCCCGCGCTGAAGGGCGCGCCGGACTGCTGACCGGGCTCCATGCGACACCTCCTCACCGACGGGCCGGGGGGCCTAGGTTTGGGTAGGTTCCAGCCTAGTTTCCTCTCGCGCATCCGATCGGTCATTTGAGTATGTGCGAACGTCCGATGTGCTACCCGTCCAGGTTATTTTGAACCGTGGCCGCAGCCTCCGCACGGGCCAGGAATGGCCGCCACCGGGCGGCGCCGGCGGCCGGATATGACCAGCCCACGTCGGTCTTGACCAGGCGGGTCTCGGGCCGCTCGAGCCACGCGAGGATGCGCTCGGTCTCCTCCGGCGTGGCGCGCGGCGTCGGACCCGGGCCGGGTGCCACGGTCTCCGCTGTGGCCAAGACCACATCCACTGTCGGCTGTGGATGCACTCTGGGGGGTGAAACGCCCGCCGCGGCGAGCCGCCCGTGTCGCACCACCGCGATTTCCCAGCCCCCGCCAGCGGACGGACGGGCGGCGATCAGCTCGGGCAGCGCGGACAGCGACGCGAGGCGCTGCATCCGGATCGCGGTGCGCAGGAACACGATGAGCCGCCCCCGGAGTGCCGCGGCGTCCTCGTAGCGCTCCGCGGCGGCGAGCGCCTCGATCCGGGCCATCAGCCCGCGCACGACCGGGCTCGGGTCCCCGGTGGTCGCCGCCCGGAACGGCGTCGCGGCCGCCGCGTCGTAGTCCTCGGCGGAGATGCGGTGCTCGCACGGTGCCGGGCAACGGCCGAGCTCAGCCAGCGCGCACGCCGGTGTGGGCGTGCGCGGCGACAGCTTGTGGGTGCACTGCCGGATGGGCAGCGCGTCGTAGACGCCGGCCGCGGCGAGCTCGGCGCCGCGCCGCGAGCCGAACGGCCCGAGATAGGCGGCGCCGTCGGCGTGCAGCTCGCGCACCACGGACAGGCGCGGATAGGCCTCGGTGGTGAGCTTGAGCCACATCACGCGCTCGGGGAACTTCGAGCGGCGGTTGTACGGCGGTTTGTGCGCCGCGATCATCCGCAGCTCGCGGACCTCGGCCTCCAGCGAGTGCGAGCACGGGATCGCCTCGACCCGCTCGGCGGCGTTGAGCATCTCGTCGATGCGGGCGCGCTTCTCCGCGGCGGTGAAGTAGCTGCGCACCCTGGTCGCGATCGAGGAGCTCGTCCCGATATACAGCGGCCGGTCCTTGTGCCCCCGGAACACGTAGACCCCCGGGGCGTCGGGCAGCCCCTCGGCGAGGTGCCGCTTGCGCCGCTGGGCCGGGCTGACCGCCTTGACGAACTCGATCGTGTCGCCGACCGTGTGCACCTTGAGGCTGCCGAGCCGGGCGAACAGGCCGTGCAGCACGTCCACGGTGGCGCGCGCGTCGTCGAGCGCGCGGTGGATCGGCTGGGTCGCCGCCCGGAAGTGCCGGGCCAGGGTCGACAGCTTGTGGTTGGGCACCTCGCCGGCGATGAGCGCGCGCCGGGCGATGGCGGCGGTGTCGAGCACGATCGGCTTGGGCCACGGGTAGCCGTGCCGGGCGCAGGCCGCCTTGAGAAAGCCGGTGTCATAGGGCGCGTTGTGCGCGACCCAGACGGCGCCCTTGGCGAACTCGAGGAAACTGGGCAGGACCGTGTCGAGCTTCGGCGCCTCCACCAGCATCATCTCGGTGATGCCGGTGAGCACCGTGATGAACGCCGGGAGCCGCTCCTCGGGGTTGACCAGCGTGCCGAACTCGCCCAGGACCTCGCCGCCGCGGACCTTGACCGCGCCGATCTCGGTGATGCCGCCGCCGTCGGGCGCTCCGCCGGTCGTCTCCAGGTCGACCACGACGAACGTGGTCGAGAAGAGCGTCGCGGCGCGCGGGTCGCCGAACAGCGCGTCGAGCGTTTCCTGGTGATAATCGGACACGGCCGCACACTACGACCCGGGTGTGACAAAAAATCGTCAGTGCGGCGGGAAACGCAGCTCGAAACGCACGTCGGGCGAGCTGACGATCGCCGACGTGTCCATGACGGTGGCGTCGTGCGCGCGCAGGATGCCGGCGACCGCCCGCGGTACCGGCTCGTCGGCCTCCCGGAGCCCGGCGAGATCGGTGTGCCACTCGGGCCGGATGCTGCCACCGGCGTGGCCGATCTCGATCGTGGGCACCGGCGTGCCGAGGACCCGCGCCGCGATCCGCCCGCCGGCCGGGGCGACCTTCAGCGCGCTGAAGATCACGTAGTCGAGGGCGGGGGAGAGCTTGGCCGGGTCCGCGTGCACGAAGGCCGGGTCGGTGAGGCCCAGTGTGATCGCGATGTTGCGCGCGTCGGCGATCCCGCGCAGCTCGTGGATGCGGGCCTCGGTCAGGTACGACAGGTCCACCGAGCGCGGCTGCGGCCTCGGCTCCGGCTCGTCGGTGACCACCAGCCGGCGCAGTTCCAGCAGCTCCGTCACCTGCCGTGCCAGGGCTCGCAGCGCGCGCATCTGGTCGAGGTTGAGCCGGTGCGGGGCGTGGTCGACCACGCAGAGCGTGCCGAGCGCGGCGCCGCCGCTGGTCAGCAGCGGCGCGCCGGCGTAGAAGCGGATGCCGTCGTCGGCGAGCACGAACGGGTTGTCGGCGAAGCGCGCGTCGGCGGTGGCGTCGGGCACGACCATCAGGTCGCGGCCCATGATCGCGTGGGCGCAGAACGCCACCTCGCGCGGTGTCTCGTCGGCGTCGACGTCGCCGAACTTGGCCTTGAACCACTGCCGCTCGGCGTCGACGAGCGTGACGAGCGAGATCGGCGCGCCGCAGATCTCGCTGGCGATCCGGACAATGTCGTCGAAATCGGCCTCTGGCGGCGTGTCCAGGACGGCCATCGCGCGCAGGGCGGAGAGTCGATCCGCCTCGTTCTGGGGTACCGGTGCCGCCATCCCCGCCTCCCAAGCCGTACACCCAATCAGGTGAAATAAGGATATGTCAGCTTTTGGTCTTTGGGGGGAAGGCGGCGTTCCGGGGCACCATCCCGGGTGAATGTGGTCGACAATGCGACACTGGAGTGATGTCTGCGCACGACGCTCCCGACGACCTCGAGGCCGAGGCCTCGGTCGAGGCTGCGGTCGACTCAGCGCAGACGTCCGACGAGCAGGAGCCGATCCTGCCCGAGTCGGTCCGGCAGCGGGTGATCTCACTGGCCGCGGGCGCCATGACCGGCCTGCCGCTGGAGGAGCTGCCCATGCCACTGCGGCGGGTGGCGAAGTTCGCCCCGAACCGCCGCGCACGCCTGGGCGGGCCCGTGATCGCGATGCAGCTCTCCGGCGACCCGCTCCTGCGCCAGCGGCTCGCCACCCGGGTCGTCAACGAGGCCGGTGACCTGGGCGCCGCCATCCTGGAGGGCACCGCGCCGGCCGCCGCCGACCCCGTCGAGGTGGCGGCGCTGGCCTACCTCGCCCGCCCCGACGGCTGGCGAGGGCTGGTCACCGACGCCACGGAGACCCTGCGCGCGGAGGCCGAGGGCGCCATCGCCTCCGAGCGCTTCCGCGACGTGGAGCAGCGGCTCGTCCGGGCCGAGCACGACCGGGCCGTGGCCCGTGTCGAGGCCGACAAGCTGCGCGACGAGCTGGCGCGCCTGCGCGACGAGGCCGCCGGCCTGCGTGAGGAGGTCCGCTCGCTGGGCAAGGCGCTGCGCGAGTCGCAGGCGAAGGAGCGCAAGGCCACCGATATGCTCGCGGCCGAGAAGGGCCGAGCGACGCGGTCCACCGCCGACCACGACGCGGAGCTGCGCAGGCTGCGGGCCAAGCTGGCCGAGGCCGAGACCGCCGCGGGCGCGCAGCGGCAGAGCGCCAAGGACGCCCGGGCCGTCGACGACGCGCGGCTGTGGCTGCTGCTGGAGACCATCGGCCAGGCCGCCGTCGGGCTGCGCCGCGAGCTGGCCCTCGACCCGACCGACAAGCTCCCCGCCGACTTCGTCGCCGACACCGCCGCCGACCGGCCCGAGAGCGCCTCCGGCGCCGGCGCGGCTCGCGCGCTGGACGCCGACGACCCGGCCCGCCTCGACCAGCTGCTGAGCCTGCCAAAGGCGCACATGATCGTGGACGGCTACAACGTGACCAAGAAGGGATACGCGGAGATCTCGCTCGAGCAGCAGCGCAACCGGCTGATCGCCGGTGTGGGCGGGCTGGTGGCGCAGACGCGGGCCGAGGTCACGGTCGTCTTCGACGGCGCCGAGCGGGTGCACGGGCTGCCGCCGGCGCCGCGCGGGGTGCGCGTGCTGTTCTCCAAGAAGGGTGAGACCGCCGACGAGCTCATCCGCCGCCTGGTGCGTGCCGAGCCGCCGGGCCGCCCGATCGTGGTGATCTCCTCCGACAAGGAGGTCATCGACGGGGTGCGCCGCCACGGGGCGTACCCGCTGTCCTCAGACACGCTGCTGCGCCGCCTGTCACGCTCCTGACCTGGGGTTTCCCATTTTTGTCGTACCCCACCGTTACCGTTAGTGCTATCGGGTTCACCGATGGATCGGTATTGGAGGAGCGATGCTCGTCGACTGCGAAAGCTGCTCGGTGCGCGGCACCGCCTGCGGCGACTGCGTGGTGACCCTGCTGCTCGACACCTCACCGTATGCCCAGTCCGGCATCTTCCACCAGCTCGGCGCTGAGGAGGTGCGCGCCATCGAGGTCCTCGAGCTGGCCGGGTTCGAGGTCACCGTGCTGGATCCCACCCACTTCGAGACCGTGCCCGTCACCCCCGTCCCCGCGCCCCGGCACCGTCGCGGGCGCGCCGCATAGGCTGACCCGATGACCCCTCGCTTCTGGGCCATGATCACGCTCGTCGCGCTGATCATCGCGGCGGCCGTCGTCGCGCTGCTGCGGGTGCCGTGGGCGGCGCCGTCCGCGCCGCGGGCCGACCAGATCGCCGCGCTCGACTCGCTGCCGCGCGACGCCGTCGCCCAGGGGCGCGCCTTCCACGCCGCGCTGCGGCCCGGCACCTACCTGTCGCTGGCGCTGGGCCTGGTCGTCGCGTTACTGCTCGGCCTGACCCCCGCCGGCTCCTGGATCGTCGAGCAGGCCGGCCGTCCGTTCGGCGGCCACTGGCTGGCCAGGGCCCTGCTCGGCGGGTTCGCCGTCACCCTCGTCGGCGAGATCGTCGCCCTGCCGCTGGCGGCGTGGCGGCAGTCCATCCTGCGCCACTACGGGCTGTCCACCCAGGGCTGGGGTGCCTGGACCGTCGACCTGCTGAAGGGCTACGCCGTCGGGGCCGTCATCGGCGCCATCGTCCTCGTCGGCTTCTTCACCGTCACCCACTTCGCCCCGCGCTGGTGGTGGGCGTGGGCCGCGGCCGGCGCCGCGGCGCTCGCCATCCTGTTCAGCTTCGTCTTCCCGGTGCTGGTGGAGCCGGTCTTCAACAAGTTCACCCCGATGCCCGCGGGCGAGCAGCGCACCCAGCTGATGGAGATGGCCGCCCGCGACGGCGTGCCGGTCCGCGACGTGCTCATCGCCGACGCGTCCCGGCGCACGAGGTCCGTCAACGCCTATGTGTCGGGCCTGGGCCCGACCCGCCGCATCGTCGTCTACGACACCCTGCTCGAGAAGGCCCCGCCGGCCGAGGTGGAGGCCGTGGTCGCCCACGAGCTGGGCCACGCCAAGGACGGCGACGTGCTGACCGGCACCCTGCTCGGCGCGCTGGGCGCGGCCGCCGCGGTCTGCGCGCTCTACCTGCTGGGCTCGTGGTCCGCCCTGCTCCGCCTGGCTCGCGTCGAGTCGATCGCCGAGCCCCGAGCCATAGCCCTGCTCCTGGCCGTGGCCACGGTCGCCGGCCTCTTCGCGGGCCCGGTGCAGTCCCTGGTCTCGCGCCGCGTCGAGGCCCGCGCCGACGAACACGCGTTGCGGCTGACGGGCGACCCTGCCGAGTTCGAGGCCATGCAGGGCCGCCTGGCCCTCGTCAACCTGGGCGACCCGGACCCCAACCCGGTGGAACAATTCCTGTTCGGCTCCCACCCGACGGCCGTGGAACGCATGGCCGCCGCCCGAGCCTGGGCCCGAGCCCACCGCTGACCTCGCCGTGCCGGCCGCGCCGTGCCGTCGCTCCGGTCTGCGTTCTGTGCGTTTGGTCGGATCTAGGCTGCCCTGGCTCGGGTGGGTTGGGCGTATGCGACTCGCTGCACGCGACTGGGCGAGTGCTGATCGGCTCGATTGCCGGCCCCGATCCTCGCAGGATCGGCGTCCAATTCACTGATCCTCGAAGCCGCAGGTGCGACGCGCCTCGGACGCCACCGTGGACGGCACGCGATCATCTGCCGGAATGGGGCGGTGCCGGCGGACGTGGGGATCGGGCGGGCTGCCTCGCGCGACGTGCCGGCGCGGTGGTAAGCCGGGTGACCAGCCCGTCGGCTGCTCGCGGGCTGCGACGGGCTGGTCCGCGATGCGGGATGGGCGCGGGAGGTACGCGAGGGTGACGGCGCACACCGGGGCCGGCGGCTATGAGGCGCCCGCGTATCTGGTGGCGCCCGCCTGGGACGAATGGGTCCAGGATCGCGGGCCGACCGAGAACAAAGGCCGGGCGTAGGGCACAGAGCGCGGCGAGAAGGCGAGCACCCGCGGACGGTTCGCGCTCCCGGACGGCCCGGCCGGTGGCTCGTCCAGCCAGGGCGCAGGGCATGGTAAAGCCGCCGATCGAGCCGGTGATCCGGCCGCCGGAGGCAGGCCGGTGCCGCGCGCAGCGCGGCATGGGGGGTGCGGGGTGGGGACCCCCCCGCCGCGCCCGCGCCGAAGGCGTGCGCCAGCCGGTAACTGTGTAGCGTTCCCTGGATGGGCGCGTCGCTGCTGATCACCAATGATTTTCCGCCGCGGCCGGGGGGCATCCAGCAGTTCGTGCACAACCTGGCCGTCCGCCAGCCGCGCGACGAGGTGGTCGTGTACGCCTCGACGTGGAAAGGTGCGGACAAGTTCGACGCCGAGCAGCCGTTCGAGGTGGTGCGGGAGTCCACCGGCATGCTGCTGCCCACGCCGGCGGTCGCGCGCCGGGCCGCGGAGATCGCGCGGAGCCGCGGGTGTGATCGGGTCTGGTTCGGCGCCGCGGCGCCGCTCGGACTGCTCGGGGCCGGGCTGCGCCGCCGGGCGGGGGTGGAGCGGATCGTCGCGCTCACGCACGGGCACGAGGTCGGCTGGGCCGCTCTACCCGGTGCCCGGGGGCTGCTGCGGCGCGTCGCGCGGGGGGCCGACGTCGTGACGTACCTGGGGGAGTACACCCGGATCCGGCTGGCCCGGGCGATCGGCGGCCTGACCGCGCTGGAGCGGCTCGCGCCGGGCGTCGACGTGGACACGTACACGCCGCACGTGGACGGCTCCGGGGTGCGCGCCCGCCACGGGCTGACGGGGCGGCCGGTGGTGGTCTGCGTGTCCCGGCTGGTGCCGCGCAAGGGGCAGGACGTGCTCATCCGCGCGCTGCCGAAGGTACGGCGGGCGGTCCCGGACGCGGCCCTGCTGATCGTGAGCGGCGGGCCCTACCGGCCGGCGCTGGAACGGCTGGCCCGCGAGCAGGGGGTCGCCGGCGACGTCGTGTTCACCGGGTCGGTGTCCTGGGCCGAGCTGCCCGCGCACTACGCGGCCGGGGACGTGTTCGCCATGCCGTGCCGCACCCGCCGGCGCGGGCTGGACGTCGAGGGGCTGGGCATCGTGTACCTCGAGGCCTCGGCCACCGGCCTGCCCGTCCTCGCCGGCGACTCCGGGGGCGCCCCGGACGCGGTCCGGGAGGGCGAGACCGGGTTCGTGGTGCCGGGGCGCGACGTCGACGCCGTCGCCGACCGGCTGATCGCCCTGTTGCGCGACCGTGACCTGGCCGCCCGAATGGGAGCGGCCGGGCGCGCGTGGGTCGAATCCGAGTGGCGCTGGGAAACGCAGGCCGCCCGGCTGCACGCGCTGCTTGCCCGCGAATAGCCGATCAGCGCGGGCAATGCGACAAACGGGCGAACCCGTTCGGGGAATGGCGCGGCCGGTCTGGTTCGGCGGCCTGACGAGGCCGACCCAGACCGGGCGCCGTCCGTGCGATTCGAGGGATCGGAAACGCGACGTCAGAAGCTCGGGGCGTCGGGCGCCTCGAGCAGGCCCAGGCGCAGCGCCGTCATGAGGGCCTGGGCGCGGTTGGCGGCGCCGAGCTTCTCGTAGAGCTTCGAGATGTGGGTCTTCGCCGTGGACTCCGAGACGAACAGCTGCTTGGCGATGCCGGCCACGCTCATGCCGTCGGCGAGCAGGCGCAGGACCTGGCCCTCGCGGGGGGACAGCTGCGGGCCGCTCGGGGCCAGGCGGCGCTTCATCGCCTCGGCCAGGTCGGCCGCGGTGAAGGCGCTGGGGGCCGAGGCGGCGTGCCGGGCGGCGGCCACCACCTCGTCGGCGGGCGCGGTCTTCGGCACGAAGGCCGAGGCACCGGCCTCGAGGGCGCCGAAGAGCTGATCGTCGCCGGCATACATGGTCAGCACGACGATGCCCATGCTGTTGCTGGTCTTGCGCAGGGCGCGAGTCGCCTCCAGGCCGCTGCCGTCGGGCAGGCGTAGGTCCATGATCACGACGTCGGGCTGCAGTGCGCCGGCCTGGCGGATCGCCTCGGCGGCCGTGGCGGCCTCGCCCACCACCTCGAACTGGCGGTCGCGCTCGAACGCGTGCCGCAGTCCTCGGCGAATGAGATCGTGGTCGTCGACGAGCAGCACTTTCGTGCGAGTCGTCGGGGTCGCGGTAGTCGACATTCCCGGTGCTCTCTCCCTCTGGGTGCCTTCACGCTACCGCGCACGCGGTGCGGTTCCGAGCACAACCGCCACTGTGGTCCCATTCGGCACACGTGGTGTGATCTCCAACCGGCCCCGGATACGCTCCGCCCTCTCGGCCATGATCGCAAGACCATAGCGTCCATCAGGGCGGTTCTCACCGATGCCGCTGCCATCGTCGGAGATTTCCACCTGTGCGAAGGGTGGATCGACCGCGCACGTTACCCAAAGATTCTCCGCACCGGCATGCTTGCGGGCGTTCGTGATGGCTTCCTGGGCGATGCGCAGCAATTCCGCCTCGACGGCGGCGGGCAGCCGGGCGGTGGTCTCGTCGAGCGACAGGTGGACGCGAAGGCCCGCCGAGGCGCCGACGGTGCGCGCGTAGTCGGCGATCGCGGCGGTCAGCCCGCCGTACCGGTCGACCTCGCTGCGCAGCTCGAACAGCGACAGCCGTAGCTCGGTGATGACCCGGGTGACCTCGGCCCGCAGGATCCGCAGCTCCTCCTCGGCGGCCTCCGCGTCGGGCAGCGCGGCGACGGCGTTGTCGATGCCGTAGCCGACCATGACGAGCTCCTGGGCGACGCCGTCGTGGATCTCGCGGGCCAGCCGCTGCCGCTCCTCGGTGGTGGCCAGGGAGCGCACCTCGTCGAAGAGCAGCGCGGCCTCCAGGCGCAGCGCGGCCGCGCTGGTGACCGACTGGACCTTGACGACCAGCGACGGCGGATATGCCCCGGCGCCGTCGCTCTCCAGCACGATCAGCCCGACGGTGCGCACGCCGGCGATCAGCGGCACCACCATCGAGGAGATGCTCTGCCCGCCGGTCACCGAGCGGGCCTGGGAGCGGCCGGAGACGACCGGCTGCTGCGTCGCCCAGGCGTCGGCGACGGCGCTCTCGGTGTCCAGCGCGGTCTCCCAGTCCAGCCGCTCGACGCCGGCCTGGGCCAGCACCACGAGCCGGCCGCCGCCGCTGCCGGACAGCACGGCGCCGCGGGTGGCGGGGACCATCGCGCGGACCTCGTCGAGCAGGTGCTCGGCGAGCCCGCCCGGGTCGAGCGTCGCGCCGGGCAGCTGGCGGGCCACGCTGCGCAGCTGGGTGAGCAGCCGGGTCGCCTCGGCGTAGGGCTGCGGGGCGTCGTCGGGGCGGCGGGCCAGCAGGATCCGCTGCAGGATCGTGGCCGTGAACGCGGCGACGCCGGCGATCACCAGCCACTCGACGCCCGCGGTCAGGTACTCCCGCTCGTCGAGCCGGCCCGCGACCGCCCCGCCGGCGACCAGCAGTGCCGCCGAGGTGGCCAGGTACGCGCCGGCGATCCGGCGCCCCTCGCCGAGCGCGGCGGCGACGATCGGCACCGGGAGGTACACCAGCAGGGCCCTGGCGTCCCCGTTGAGCGTCGAGGCGGCGAAGGCGGTGATCAGCACCTCGGCGGTGCGACCCAGCCGGGCCACCTGGTGCCCCTGGGGCGCGGCCGTCGCGATGACCGCGGCGGCGACCAGCAGTGCGAGCCAGGTCAGCTCGGCGCCGCGCACGCCGTCGCTGAGCAGCAACACCGCGACGAGGGCGAGCATGATGGCGCGCACGGCGACCACGGACTGTTGCGGGAGCGTGCCCGGGGTCGGGGCGGTCGGAGAACGGTCGTCGGGGCCCGCGGGGTGCGCGGGCGTGTCCGGCAGGTCCGTCAACAGCGATTCCTTCACTTCGTCAGCGTTCGTAGATCGCGGCGATGTCGCCCGCGTACTCCTTCATCACGACGTTCCGCTTCACCTTCAACGACGGGGTCAGCTCCCCGGTCGCCTCGGTGAAGTCGCGCGGCAGGATGCGGAAGACCTTGATCGCCTCGGCCTTCGACACCGCCTGGTTGGCCTCGTCGATCGCCTTCTGGAGCTCCGCGCGCAGCTGCTCGTCGGCGACGAGGTCCTCGACGCCGGCGTCCTCGGGCTTGCCGTTGTTGCGCTTCCAGGTCGGCAGGGCGTCGGGGTCGATGGTGACCAGCGCGGCGATGAACGGCTCCCGATCGCCGATGACCATGCACTGGCTGACCAGCGCGTGCGCCCGGACCCGGTCCTCCAGCACGGCCGGGGCCACGTTCTTGCCGTTGGCGGTGACGATGATCTCCTTCTTGCGGCCGGTGATACGCAGGAAGCCGTCGTCGTCGAGCTCGCCGAGGTCGCCGGTGTGGAACCAGCCGTCGGCGTCGATCGCCTCGGCGGTGGCCTCGGGGTTGTTCCAGTACCCCTGGAACACGATGTCGCCCTGGACCAGGATCTCGCCGTCCTCGTCGATGCGGATCGTGACGCCGGGCAGCGGCCGGCCGACGGTGCCGATCCTCACGCCGGTGTCACGGTTGGCGTTGGTGGCCGGGGAGGTCTCGGTCAGCCCGTACCCCTCGTAGATGGTCACGCCGATGCCGCGGTAGAAGTGCGCCAGGCGCTCGCCGAGCGGGGCGCCGCCGGAGATCGCGTGGGTGCACTGCCCGCCGAGCGCGGCGCGGAGCTTGCTGTACACCAGCCGGTTGAACAACGCGTGCTGCGCCTTGAGCATCAGGCCGGGCGACGGCGACGCGCTGTAGTCGATC
The DNA here is from genome assembly GCF_040300025.1 of Dactylosporangium sp. NPDC000555. NCBI lineage: Bacteria > Bacillati > Actinomycetota > Actinomycetes > Micromonosporales > Micromonosporaceae > Dactylosporangium > Dactylosporangium sp. NPDC000555. The sequence continues at coordinate 49,314 of NZ_JBEPDB010000036.1, forward strand.
GCCACGCGCTCGGCCCGGTCGAAGATCGCGCCCTTGCCGTCGGCCTGCGCGCGCTGCTTGGCGGTGTTGTAGACCTTCTCGAACACGCGCGGCACGGAGAGTACGAACGTCGGCCGGAAGCTTTTCAGCAGGTCGGCCAGGTTTTTCGTGTCGGCCGTGTGCCCGAGTGTGGCCCGCGCCTGGACCACGCCGATCTGGATGAGCCGGGCGAAGGAGTGCGCCAGGGGCAGGAAGAGCAGGGTGCGGGCGCCCTCGTTGAACAGCGAGCGCAGCTCCGGGACGGCGTTGACGATGTCCGAGAGCATGTTGCGGTGCGTGATCATGCAGCCTTTGGGGCGGCCGGTGGTACCGCTGGTGTAGATGATCGTGGCGAGGTCGTCCGCCTTCGTCGCGGTGCGCCGCCGGTCCACGTCCTCGCGGGGCACCCCGGCGCCGTCGGCGGCGAGCTCCTCGACCGCGCCGCGGGCCCCGTCGATCTGCCACACGTGCACGAGCTCCGGGGCGTGGCCGCGCATCTGCGCCACGGCGTCGCGGTGCGCGTCGCTCTCCACGAAGCAGGCCACCGCGCCGGAGTCCTGCAGGATCCACGCCACCTGCTCGGGGCTGGACGTCTCGTAGATCGGCACGGTCACCGCGCCGCAGGTCCAGATCGCGTAGTCGATGAGGGTCCACTCGTAGCGGGTCTTGCTCATCAGCGCCACCCGCTCGCCCGGCTCGATGCCGGCCGCCAGCAGACCCCGGGCCAGCGCCACGACCTGGTCGAGGAACTGTGCGCAGGTGACGTCCTGCCACGCGTCGTCCACCAGGCGCTGGAACTGCACCGCGCCAGGGGCGACGGCGGCGTTGTCCCAGACGGGGTCGGTCAGCGTGGCTGTCTCGGCGATGACGACCGCGGCAGGGACGGAGAACTCGCGCACGTCCGACTCCTTATTTCGGCTCTGTTTCCATATCGGGAACCTACCCGTATGCATACCGGGCCCGGCGAGCGCCCGCCAGGCGGCGAGCCGACGCTCCGCGGCCGTGGCGACAGAGGTAGCCTGCCACGCATGGCCGACACTTCGACGCAGTCGATCGTCATTGACGCGCCCCCGGAACGGGTCGCCGCGGTCATCGCCGACTTCATCCGCTACCCGGAGTGGGTCGCGGCCGTGAAGTCGGTCGAGGTGGTCGAGGAATACGAGGACGGATACGCCAGTCAGGTCCGCTTCGTCCTCGATTCGGGCCCGGTGTCCGATCAATACACGTTGCAGTATGAGTACGCCGAAGACCTGGGTCGCATCGAGTGGAGCCTCGTGGCACCGTCGAAGATGCAGAAGCAGCAGGACGGCAGCTATGACATTACCGCCAACCCCGACGGGACTTCCACGGTGACCTATTCGCTGTCCGTGGAGCTGGCGATCGGCATGCTCGGCATGTTCAAACGCAAGGCCGAAAAGATGATCATGGACAATGCGCTCAAGGAGCTCAAGCGCCGGGTCGAGGCCGGGCCATGAGAGACCCCCGCGAGGAGGCGGAGCGCCTGGTCGCCGCGGCGCTCGCCGCCATGTCGACGGCCGCGCGCAGCACCGCCGGCTTCGCCACCGGGTCGGCCGAGTGCTGCGTGTGCCCGCTGTGCAAGGCGATCGCCGCCGCCCGTGAGCCCGACCCAGACGTCGCCGAGCGGCTGGCCACCGGCGCCGGGGACCTCGCCGCCGGTCTCGCGTCGGTGCTGCGGGCGTTCGGGGAGCGCGCGGCCCCGCATTTCAAAGCCCCGGGTGGACGCCCCGAAGGCCCCGGCCCCGGCGAGGAGCCGGACGTGTGGCGCTCGGCCACCCAGGAAACGTCAACCACCGACAGCGACGTCGCAACGGATTGACCCCAGACAAGGCGTAAGCCGGTACGAGAGGAGCTTGCCGCAGTGGGGCTGACCATCGGCGTCGACATCGGCGGTACCAAGGTGCTCGGCGGTGTCGTCGACTCCGCGGGCGACGTGCTCGTCCAGACGCGGCGGGACACACCGGCGCAGGACCCGGGCGAGACCGCCGGCCGCATCATCGAGGTGATCAAGGAGCTGACGGCCGCGTACGAGGTGCAGGCCATCGGTATCGGCGCAGCTGGATGGGTCGACGAGACCCGCTCGATCGTGCAGTTCGCGCCCAACCTGGCCTGGCGCGACGAGCCGCTGCGCGACAGGATCCAGCAGGCCGTCGGGCTGCCCGTCGTCGTGGAGAACGACGGCAACGTGGCGGCCTGGGCCGAGTTCGGCTTCGGTGCGGCGCACGACGCCGACGACTCGATGGTGCTGTACACCGTGGGCACCGGCATCGGCGGCGGGATCATCATCGGCGGCCGGCTCATCCGCGGTGCGCACGGCGTCGCCGGGGAGCTCGGCCACACGACGATGGTGCCGGACGGCCACCCGTGCGGCTGCGGCCGGCACGGCTGCCTGGAGCAGTACGCCAGCGGCAACGCCCTGGTCCGCTTCGCCCGCGCGGACGCCCGTGCCCGGCCCGAGGCCGCCGAGCGCCTCCTGCGGATGGCCGGCGGCGACCCGGACGCGATCAAGGGCCCGGCGGTCACCGAGGCGGCCCGGCTCGGCGACCCGGTTGCGATCGGCGCCTTCGAGCAGATCGGACACTGGCTCGGCGTCGCGTTCGCGGACCTCGTGCAGACGCTCGACCCGCAGGTCATCGTGGTCGGCGGCGGCGTGATCGACGCCGGTGACCTGCTGCTCAAGCCCGCCCGGGCCAGCTACGAGGAGCAGCTCGCCAAGCGCGGCCGGCTGCCGGTGGCCGAGGTGCGCCCGGCGCTGATGGGCAACCTGGCGGGCGTCGTCGGAGCGGCGGACCTGGCACGGACATGAGGGTTGGCGAATGACGAAGATCAGGGTGCTCTCGTACAACCTGCACGGGCTCAAGGACGACCGGCGCGCGCTCGCGTCGGCCGTCCGGGAGGCCGCGCCCGACCTGGCGATCCTGCAGGAGGCGCCCCGGCGCTTCCGGTGGCGGCAGAAGTCCGCGGACCTCGCCCGCGGCTTCGAGCTCGTCATCGGCGGGGGCGGGCTGCCGGCGCTGGGCAACCTGATCCTCACCAACCTGCGGGTGCACGCGTTCGCCGAGTGGAATGTGCGCTACCCGCTGACCCCCGGCCGGCACATGCGCGGCGCCGCCTTCGTGCGGTGCCGCGTCGGCCGGTCCACGTTCGTGGCGGCGGGCTCGCACCTGTCCACCGACGCGGCCGAGCGTCCGGCCCAGGCGGCCCTGCTCAAGCAGCACATGGACGAGGTGGCCGAGCCCCTGCTCTTCGCCGGCGACCTGAACGAGAACTCCGGCGGCGCCGCCTGGCGCATGATCGCCGACGGCCTCACCGACGCGGCGGGCCCCGACGAGCGCCCGACCTTCCCGGCGACGGCGGCCCGCGATCGCCTGGACGCGATCTTCGTCGACCGGCGCTTCACCGTCCTGCAGTACGACGTGATCGACACCCCGCAGACCCGCGCCGCGAGCGACCACTTCCCGATCGTCGCCGACCTGGAGCTGGACGCCTAGCTTGAGCTTCAACCTTCAGGTTCGCCGTGATCACGGAGCAAAAATGCACAAGGAACAGCACGTTCGCTCCACGGGTCGGCATCGACCCCGGCTGATCATGGAAACAGCCCTTGGGTGATCATTCCGGTCCGGTTCAGGCAAGGGGTCGACTGGACAAATGCGGCTTTCGCGGAGAAGATCTGCGCCGGGTACACCGGGGAGTGGGGAGACGACGCGGTGAGTACTGAAGGCCAGTTCGGCGATCTTGCCGGGAATGCGACGCACTGGCGGGACGGCGAGCCGGTGTACGACCGCGGCGACACGGTCTGCGTCATCGGCGCCGGCGGGACCGGGCTCACGGCGATCAAGAACCTGCGCGAGGCCGGGTTCGGCGTGGACTGCTACGAGCGGGAGACCGGCGTCGGCGGCGGGTGGAACTGGCGGCACGACCGCAGTCCGGTGTACGCCAGCACGCACCTGATCTCGTCCAAGCCCTTCACCCAGTTCCCCGACTTCCCGATGCCCGACGACTGGCCGGACTATCCGCACCACTCGCAGATGCTGGCGTACTTCGAACGCTACGCGGACCACTTCGGGCTGCGGGAGCACATCTGGTTCGGCACCGAGGTGGCCCGGGTCGAGCCGGCCGAGGGCGCCGACGGCGCGCTGCCGCGGTGGGACGTGACGGTCAAGGGGTCGCGGGGCGGGGCGCCGCGCACCATGCGCTACGCGGCCGTGGTCGCCGCCAACGGACACAACTGGTCGCCGAAGATGCCCGAGTACGAGGGCCTGGCGGAGTACCGCGGCAAGGTCATCCACGCCAGCCAGTACAAGGACGCCGCCCAGCTGCGCGGGCGCCGCGTGCTCGTCGTCGGGGCGGGCAACTCCGGCTGCGACATCGCCGTCGAGGCGGCCCAGCAGGCGGCCAAGTGCTGGCACTCGACCCGCCGCGGGTACTGGTACGCGCCGAAGTTCGCCCTCGGCCGCCCGGCCGACCAGGTCAACGACAAGATCCTGGCGATGCGGCTGCCGGTGCGGGTGCGCCAATGGCTGCTGCACCGCACGATCAACATGACGGTGGGGGACCTGACCCGGTTCGGGCTGCCGAAGCCGGAGCACGGCATCCTGGAGATGCACCCGCTGATCAACAGCCAGTTGCCGTACTACCTCGGGCACGGCGACATCACCGCCGTACCGGATGTGAAGCACTTCGAGGCGCACGGGGTGGCGCTGGCCGACGGCCGGGTGATCGACCCCGACCTCGTGGTGCTGGCCACCGGATATCTGCCGAAGTTCGAGTTCCTCGCCCCGGAGCTGCTGTCCACCGACGCCGCGGGGCGGCCGCGGCTGGCCCTGCAGATGCTGTCCCGCACGCACCCGACGCTCGCGGTGGCGGGCCTGCTGCAGCCCGACTCGGCGCTGTTCACGCTGTCGCACTGGCAGACCGTGCTCATCGCGCAGTGGCTGCGGGTGCTCGACGCGTCGCCGAACCGGGCACAGGAGATCTGGGCGCGGCTGCGGGCCGAGGGCGACCGCCGCTACTCTTCCCGGAAGGTCACCGACTCGACCCGCCACTGGTTCGAGGTGAGCCACGTCGTGTACCTGCGTGAGCTGGAGAAGACCCTGCACGAGCTGGAGGCGGTCCGTTGACCACGCGGGTGATGCGTTCCGGCGAGTGGGCCGATCCGCCGAATCCGGTGCGCCGCGAGGTGCTCGACGCGCAGCCCTCGGGGGACGCCGGCACCGCGTCCCCGGTGCTGTTCGTGCCCGGGTACGGCCACGGCGCCTGGGCGTTCGCGCAGCACTGGCTGGAGCACACGGCGGAGCGCGGCTTCCCGGCGTACACGATGAGCCTGCGCGGCCACGGCGGCAGCGGCCCGGATCCGCAGGCCCGGCTGCGCGACTACGTCCACGACGTCACCCAGGTGGCGGCGTCCCTGCCGCGGCAGGCGGTGCTCGTCGGGCACGGCGCGGGCGCGCTGGTGGTGGCGATGGCGATGGCCCGCTACCCGGTGCGGGCGGGCGTGCTGCTCGCCCCCGTCTTCGGCGGCGTCGGCACCGCGTTCGGCCTGCTGGGGCGCAACCCGGCGGGCACCCTGCCGGGGCTGTTCGGCGGCCGGGTGTCCCTGCGCCGGGAGCAGCTGTTCAGCCGGGCGCTGCCGGGCAACCAGGCCCAGGCGTACACCCAGCGCCTCCAGCGGGTCCCGAGCGGCGCCCAGCGGCAGCTGATCCGCCGCCGCCAGCCGGAGGCGCCGGTCGGCTCGCCGCCGGTGCTCGTGGTGGGCAGCCCGCACGACCGGGTGGTGTCCGGCTCGGCGCTGGAGTGGGTGGCGCGGCGCTACGGCGGCTCGCCGCTGCTGTTCCCCGGCATGGGGCACGACCTGATGCTCGACGCCCGCTGGCAGGAGCCGATCGACGCCATCGCCGACTGGCTCGAGAAGGTGTCGTCCTAGCTCCGCGACGGGTCAGACGCGGGCGCCGTTGTCGGGGTCGTCGTCTTCCTCGTCGCCGGGGCGTAGCCGCAGCACGAGGGTCACGAAGCCGGCGAGCACGCCCGCGAAGCCCAGGAACAGTGTGGCCTGCGCGCCCAGCGGCAGCACGTCCGGCCAGAACAGCAGGACGAGCCCGGCGGCCAGGGCCAGGATTGCCGCGATCGTGACCGGCGCGATCCGCGGCAGCGGCGGCGGGGGAGGCGGCGTGTACCCCTCCTCGGTCTCCTCGTCGTCCGGCAGGTCGTTGCCGAAGGTGTCAAGGCTGTCCAGCAGCGACCGGTCGACCGCCTCGGAGGGCCGGCGCAGCGGCGCGCGCGGCGCCGGCTCGGTGTCCATGTCCGCCGCGGCGGTGCTGGAGGAGTCCACGTTCTCGGCGGCCGGCCACGGCACCGCGGCGGTCGGGTCGACGGTGGTGTGGAAACCGGCCACGATCGCGGCGAAGGCGTCCTCGTCGGACTGCGCGGCCGGGGTCTTGCTCTCCACCGGGGCCGGCAGCGGCGTGCCGACGGCCGGGGTGTGCTGCTCGGGCAGGGACGTGAGCTGCGCGTAGTAGTCCCGCGCGGTGGCCAGGTGCTCCCGGTCGGCGTAGAGCCGGTCGGTCGGCCGGGCCGGCAGCGTCGTGGTGCGGGTCAGCGGATGCAGATCGGAGGCGGGCTGCAGGTACGCCGCGATGCCGCCCTCGGCCAGCATCTCCAGCAGATGCTCACCGACCCGCGGGTCGACGTCGCCCACCACCGCGTACTCCTGCGCCACCAGGCCGTTGTCCCGCCGGCCGCGCCGCGCCCCACCCCCTGGCACAGCTCGCCCCTCCCCGCGGCCGCCATCGCGGCGTCCGGTGCGCCGCGAAAAAACCGCTGACCGAAATCCTGACATGCCCGGCCGTCGTTCCGGGAGTGCGTTGTGGTGTGCCGTACTGCTTCGTAGGCTCTTTGCGACGGTCATCACCGATTGTCGCGCGACTGGCGAAAGGACGGCCGGTGCTCTACTGGCTCCTCAAGTACATCGTCCTCGGACCTTTGCTGAAGCTGGTCTTCCGCCCGAAGGTGGAGGGGGCTGAGTACATCCCGGCCGAGGGGCCGGTGATCATCGCCAGCAACCACCTCTCGTTCGCCGACTCGATCTTCATGCCGCTGAGCGTCAAGCGTCGCGTCACCTTCCCGGCCAAAGCCGAGTATTTCACCGGAAAGGGGATCAAGGGCCGGCTCACCAAGTTGTTCTTCGCCGGCACCGGCCAGGTCCCCATCGACCGCTCCGGCGGCAAGGCGGCCCGGGCGGCGCTCGAGGTGGGCCTCAAGATCCTGCGGGAGGGCGGCATCTTCGGCATCTACCCGGAGGGCACCCGGTCGCCCGACGGGCGGCTGTACCGCGGCAAGACCGGCGTGGCCCGCCTCGCGCTCGAGTCCGGCGCGCCCGTCGTTCCCGTCGCCATGATGAACATGGACAAGATCCAGCCCATCGGGCAGAGGCTGCCGAACCTCAAGCGGGTGCACATCAGGTTTGGCCCCGCGCTCACCTTCTCCCGGTATGCCGGGATGACGGGGGACCGGTTCATCGAGCGCGCGGTCACCGACGAGATCATGTATGAGCTCATGACGCTCTCCGGGCGCGAGTACATCGACATGTACGCCCAGAAGGTCAAGAACGCCGAGCAGCCTACGACCCCGTCACAGCCTGTGGCGGCCTGACCTCTGCCGGCTCCGATGCCAGCTTGAGCAGGCGGGGCGTGCCCGCCTGCTCCGCGAACGCGACCAGCTCGGCCCGCCACGGCTCGACCCGGTCGTCACCGCCGCGGCCCAGCGCCTGCACGGCCCACGTGACCGACAGGATGCGCGCCGAGTTGTTCGGGATCTCGCCGTAGATCTCGGCCGCGGCCAGGTGCATGTCCGCCGCTCGCGCGAGGTCGCCGTCGATGAACGCGATCGCCCCGGTGATCGTGCGCAGCGCCGCCTCCACCCACGGGGTGCGGTGCGGCACGTCGGCGAGCATGTCCCGGACCGCCATCATCGCGACCCGGCCGGAGAGCACGGCCGCGTGCGCGGTCGCGTCGATCCACTCGCCGCTGGCGATCGCGCGGACCTCCCGCCACGTCTTGGCCAGCTCCACGATGAGCGTCTCGGCGTCGCGGTCGCGCCCCTGCAGGGCCCGGCACAGGGCGCCGTGGCCCAGCGCGACCCACTGCAGGCGGTAGAAGCCGCTGCGCCGGCCGGCGGCGACGAGTTCCTCCACGTCGTCCCCGCCGCCGTCGAGGGCCTCGCCGCGCAGCGTGCGGATCCAGGCGCGCACCCCGCGGACCTGCAGGTCCCACTCGGCGCCGGGCTCGGCCATGGCCGCCTCGGCCGCGGCGACGTACGCCGGCCAGTCCCCGGTGAAGTAGGCCGACTGCGCGACGTCGGAGTAGCCGGTCGCGAGCGTGTGGCTGCCGGGCACCGCGTTGCGGCTGTCGTTCAGCAGGGCCGCCGACGCGGTCCAGTCGCCGTCCTCCAGCAGCGCCCACGAGCAGTTGCGCAGCGCCCGATGCTCCGACAGCAGCCGCCGCTCGCGGCTGACCTCCAGCGCGGACTGCAGCTCCACCAGGCCCGAGCGGTCGCCGGCCTGGAACAGCGCGGTGCCGATCGTGATCCGTGCACCGGTGGCCACCTCGATCAGGCCCAGCCGGTCGGCGATCTCCGCGGCCGCGCTGGCCGCCGCGACCGCGGGCTCGACCTCGAAGTTCAGCATGTGCAGGCGGCCGAGCTCGGCGTACGCGTCGGCCTTCTGCGGCCCGTCCGGCAGCTCGTCGAAGAGCTCCACCGCCCGGTCGAGGCAGGACAGCGCGTCGAGCCGGTCGGCGCGCAGCCACGCGGCCTGGCCCCGGACCGTCCACGCGCGCGCCGCGGCGGCCTGGTCACCGGCCGCGTAGAGGCGCTCGGCCAGCCCGACCAGCCGGTCGGCACCACCGGTGCCCAGGAACGACTCCGGGTTGGCGTAGAACGCGATCTCCGTGCCGAGCTGCTCGATGCGCAGCCGCTCCAGCGCGTCGGTGTCCTCGTCGCACAGGGCCCGCGCCTTGCCGACGTGCGCGGCGGCCGCCTCCAGGGCGTGCAGCGCGTAGGCGCGGCGGGCCGCGCGGTGCATCGCGTCGCGCGCCGGGACGCTGTAGCGCGCGGCGTCCAGGCCGAGGGAGCGGGCGATCTCGTATGCCGTGAACCGGTGGTTGGCGACGACCTCCGCCAGGTCGGTGTCCCGGTCGGCGGCGACGTTGTCCAGCCACTGGGCGGTCAGCTCGTGGCGCGCGACCCGCTCGGTGCGAGGCAGGCGCTGGTAGCACACGTCGCGCACCAGGACGTGGCCGAAGCGGTACTCCGTCTGGCCCTCCATCGTGGAGGCGGCCTGCTCGTGGATGAGGTCGCGCTGCTCGAGCCGGCGCAGGGAGCGCTCGATGCCGTCGGCGGGCCGGCTCATGGCGGCACCGACCGCACCCGGCCAGAAGTTCATGCCGACGACCGCGGCGGCCTGCAGCACGGCCCGGTCGGCGGCGTCGAGCAGGTCGACCCGGTTGGCGATGACCGCGTGCACGCTGTCCGGCATCGGCAGCTTGCGCCCGAAGGCGTCGGTGGCGGGCAGGTTGCCCTGCTCGGCGAGCATCCGGGTGTACTCGAGCGCGTAGAGCGGGTTGCCGTCGGCGAGCTCGACCAGGGAGCTCAGCGACTGTGACGGGAACGTCGCCGCGCCCAGCAGGTGGGCGTACATCGTGGCGATCTCCGTGTCGCGCAGCGGCGGCAGCGTGATCGAGACCGCGCCCGCCACGGCACCGGCCCAGCTCGGGTTGCGCTCCAGCAGCTCTGGGCGCGCCGTGCACAGCAGCAGCAGCGGCACGTCGCGCACCGAGGCGCCGAGCCGCTCCACGAACCGGACCATCGACTCGTCGGCCCAGTGCAGATCCTCGAAGACCAGGACGGTGGGGCGGTGGGTGGCGAGCGCCACCACGAAGCGCCGCCACGCCGACTCGGTCTCGTCCGGGGTGAGCTTCGGCCCGGGCAGGCCCACGAGCGGGCTGAGCGCCTCGGCGAGCCGCTCGGCCTCCGAGGGCCCGACGATCGCGGCGAGCGCCGTGCCGAGCCGCTCCCGTGTGGTCTCGGCGGTGTCGGTATCCAGGATGCCGGACTGCGCCTTGACGATGTCGGCCAGCGCGGCGTACGTGACGTTCTCCCCGAACGGCGGGCAGCGCCCGGTCCGCCACGCCACCGGCGCGTCGAAGAGTCGCTCGGCGTGCAGGAACAGCTCGTGCACCAGCCGGCTCTTGCCGATGCCGGCGTGGCCGAGCACGGTGACGAGCTGCGGGGTGCGCTCGCGCAGCCCCCGGTACAGCGCGTTGACGAGCAGGCTCAGCTCGTGGGTGCGGTTGACCAGCGGGGTCGAGCCCGCCTCGCGGTCGGGGTGGTTGCGCCGCAGCGGGGCCAGCGCCAGCCACACCTCGGTCGGCGTGGAGCGCCCGCGCAGCGTCGCCGGCGGCTGTGCCTCGCAGCGGATCGAGGACTTGGTCAGCGCATAGGTGCTGCCGCACACCAGGACCCCGCCGGGCGGGGCCAGCGACTGCAGCCGGGACGCGGTGTTGACCACGTCGCCGGCGACGATGGCCTGACCGCCGTCGCGGGCCGCGGCCACGTCCACGAGGGCCTCGCCGGTCGCGACACCGACGCGGAAGCGCAGCTCGCGCTCGCCCTCGCCGGTGCTGGCGTATCGCGCGAGCACCCGCTGCAGCTCGAGCCCCGCCCGCACACAGCGCACCGCGTCGGTCTCGGTGGCCACCGGCGCGCCGAACAGCGCCATGACCGCGTCGCCGATGTACTTCTCGACGACCCCGCCGTATTGCCCGATGACCTCGCGGGCGGTGGAGAAGAAGCTCTTCTGCAGCTCGCGGACGAGCTCGGGATCGGCGCGCTCGACATACGGCGTGAAGTCGATCAGGTCCACGAACAGCACGCTGATGCGCCGCCGGTCCTCGCTGCGCGCCGCCGGCACCGGGGCCCGGACGGTGGCGCGCTCGGCGCGGGTCAGGTTGCGCGCCGCGGTCGTGTCGGCCCGCGGCGTGCCGCAGCCGGTGCAGAACACGGCATCGGGCGCGAGTGTGCGTCCACAGGTCGGGCACGGCGGGCTCAGCTCGGCGCCGCAACCGCCGCAGAAACGGTCACCCTCGCCCGCCTGGCGGCCGCAGCGTGCGCACTGACTGGAAATCGCCGACACTCCCTTGCCCTGTGAGAACCCATCCTCACACGTCGGCGGCCGGGGCGACCAGGTGTCCGAAATGGCACCCGGCACCCCGGCCGTCCAGTCTTGCTTTCCTGCCTGTTTTCCCTGTCTCCCCGGCTGAAAGGGCAGCGAGGCTCAGCGTTCGGTCATCAGCGTTCGGTCATCCCGGCCCGGCGGCGCAGCGCGCTCAGGTCGGTCACCACGATCCGCCGGCCCTCGGTGCGCAGCCAGCCGCGGCTGGCGAACGACCCGATCGCCTGGTTGACGCTCTGCCGCGAGCCGCCGGCCATCTCGGCGAGCTGGCTCTGGTTGAGCTCGATGGTGACCATCGGCGCGGTGGTCTCGCCGGCCAGGCGCACCAGCGTCTTGGCGACCCGTCCCGGCAGGTCGAGGAAGACGTGGTCGGCGTTCTGCTCGGTGAGCCGCCGGATGAGCAGCCCCAGCGAGCGCATGACCGCGTCGAGGATCCGAGGGTTGGCGTGGACCAGCTCGATGAACGCGTGCCGGGACAGTGCCAGGGCCTGGCAGTCCTCGATCGCCTCCGCCGAGGCCGAGCGGGCCGCGCCGTCGAGCAGCGAGACCTCGCCGAGCACGTCGGGCGGCCGGACGACGGAGAGGACCGCGCGCTCGCCGGTCGGCGCGGTCCGGAACACCATCACAGCACCGCGCTTGAGCACGATGAGCGACTCGCCCGGATCGTTTTCGACGAACAGCAGCTGGCCTTTGCGGTATGTCCGTGGCACCGCCGCCTGGATGACCCGTTGACGGACATCGGGCTCCAGACCACTGAACATTTCCACACCGGTCAGTGCGTCGCCGGGATCTGGCAGTCGACCCTCCACGGTCAAACTCCTCCCGGTTCAGCGTTGATCGGACTCGTGATCACGTTAGGTGATCGCGAGGACAGTACGGAACTTCTACCAGATCATGACGTGCGTGTCGGAGTCTGTACATCCCCCGCATCGGCTCACCGACAGCGCCCTCATGAGTCCGCAGGCAGGCTAGTGCCACCACGCGAACCGCTGGGGGGCGGGGGGCATGGCATGGTCGCGACCGGCCCTGGGTGGTGCGAGCACCCGGGTCCGGTCGCGGGTTCGTCGATTCGTCCGGTGCCGCGCAGCGTGACGGCGCATGACGCGCGGAAGCCGGCAGTGCAATCCCGGCGCGTGCATTCCGGTAGGACGCGGCGCGTGCCGGGTCGAGATCAACGGCGGCCAATTCGTCAAGGAATGGCTGCCGCTGCGGCGCGGGTCCGGATTCGAGGCCGCCCGTCCGGCCCGCCACGGCGGTGCCCCGCGCCTCGCTGTGATCACCGTTCGCCCATGGGGCAGGATGGGTGCGGTGGTGGCGTATCGGTACTTCTACGACTGCGAGTTCATCGAGGACGGCAGGCTGATCGACCTGGTCTCGATCGGCGTGGTCGACGAGCGAGGGCGCGAGTACTACGCGGTGTCGACCGAGTTCGACGGCTCGCGGGCGGTCCCCTGGGTGCGCCGCAACGTTCTTGACAAGCTCCCGTCCCCGGCCGACAAGGCCTGGCGCTCGCGCGAGCGGATCCGCGCGGAGCTGCTGGACTTCCTCACCGAGCCGTTGCGCGGCGGGGAGGCGGATGAGCTGGAGCTGTGGGCGTGGTACGCCGCGTACGACCACGTCGCCCTGGCGCAGCTGTGGGGCTCGATGCCGACGCTGCCGCGCGAGATCCCGCGGTTCACGAAGGATCTGCGCCAGCTGTGGGACGACACCGGCCGCCCGCCGCTGCCGGTGGCCGAGGGGCGCCACGACGCCTTGGTGGACGCCCGTCACAACCTGGCCCGCTGGCGCGTGATGCACGGCTGACCGTGCCCTCGAACGCCTCGACCGGCCGGGCCGTGGCGGGGGAGTGTTCGATGTCGGCGCCCATGGATAGCGGAGCTGTCTGCTATTGGTAAGCTAAACTATCCATAACAAGGTCGGAGGGAGCCTCATGCGCATCGCGGAACTGAGCCGGCGGACCGGCGTGTCCGTGCCGACGATCAAGTACTACCTGCGCGAGGGGCTGCTCCCGGCGGGCGAGCTGACCAGCCCGAACCAGGCCAGGTATGACGATGGTCACGTCCAGCGGCTGCGGCTGGTGCGGGTCCTGCTGGACATCGGCCGGCTGCCGATCGCCGCCATCCGTCAGCTGCTGGCCGCCCTCGATCAGTCCGACCCGGATGTGCATCAGGTGCTCGGCCGGGCGCTGCCCTCGGCGGCCGGCGGCAAGGACTCCATCGATCCCGAGGCCGCTCGGACCGCCCGGGTGCGCATCGACAAGCTCGTCGGCGAGCGCGGCTGGCTGGTCGGCCGAGACGCGCCCGCCCGGCAGGCCGCGGCCGAGGTGATCGCCGCGTTCGAGCAGCTCGGGGCCGACGTCGGGGTGCTCCTGGAGCAATACGCCGACGTCGCGGAGACCGTCGCCGGCCACGATCTCGACTTCGTCGGGCGGGCCCGGGACGCCGAGGGGATGCTGTATGCGGCGATGGTCGGCTCGATCCTGGGCGACTCGCTGCTGGCCGCGCTGCGGCGCCTCGCGCAGGAGCACGAATCGGCGAAGAAGTTCGGCATTCGCGGGGACGACTTCTGAGCGTTCAGCCAGAGCGACTACAGTGCGCTGTGAATCGGCAGCGTCGCCAGCGGGTATCTCCGGCTCGACCATGCCCATCGTCCGGTCGAGCACGCAACCAGGAAGGCAAGATCAAGCATGCGTATCGGCGTACTGACCGGGGGTGGCGACTGCCCCGGCCTCAACGCGGTCATCCGTGCCGTGGTCCGCAAGGGGATCTCCACCTACGGCCACGAGTTCGTGGGCTTCCGTGACGGTTGGCGCGGTCCCCTCGAGGGCATCACCCGCGAGCTGGGCATCGCCCAGGTCCGCGGCATTCTTCCGCGCGGCGGCACGATCCTCGGGTCGTCCCGCACCAACCCGTTCAAGATCGACGGTGGCGTCGAGAAGATCAAGTCGAACCTGGCCGACCTGGGCGTCGACGCGCTCATCGCGATCGGCGGCGAGGACACTCTCGGTGTCGCCAGCAAGCTGACCGACCTGGGCGTCAACGTCGTCGGCGTGCCGAAGACGATCGACAACGACCTCGGGGCGACCGACTACACGTTCGGCTTCGACACCGCCGTCAACATCGCCATGGAGGCGATCGACCGGCTGCACACGACCGCCGAGTCGCACCACCGCACCCTCGTGGTCGAGGTCATGGGCCGCCACGCGGGCTGGATCGCCCTGCACGCCGGCCTCGCCGGTGGCGCCAACGTGATCCTCCTGCCCGAGCGGCAGTTCGATGTCGAGCAGGTCGCCGGTTACGTCGAGAAGCGGTTCCAGACGCAGTACAGCCCGATCGTCGTCGTCGCCGAGGGCGCCCAGCCGCTCGACGGCCAGATGGTGCTGCACAACCAGGAGCTCGACGCGTTCGGTCACGTCCGCCTCGGCGGCATCGGCCAGTGGCTCGCCGAGCAGCTGGAGGCCAAGACCGGCAAGGAGGCCCGCACCGTCGTGCTCGGCCACATCCAGCGCGGCGGCACGCCGACCGCGTTCGACCGGGTCCTCGCCACCCGCTTCGGCCTGCACGCGATCGACTCCGTGCACGAGGGCGACTTCGGCAAGATGGTCGCGCTGCGCGGCACCGACATCGTGCGCGTCCCGCTCGCCGACGCGACCCGCGAGCTCAAGACCGTCCCGGTCGAGCGCTACACCGAGGCCGAGGTCTTCTTCGGTTCCTGATCCATTCCATATGTCGTACGCCTGGGGCCGCCTTTTGGCGGTCCCGGGCCGCTCATGGGGAGTCCCGTTGCACACCATCGCGGTCCTCGGCGCCGGCAAGCTCGGCGAGGTCCTGCTGTCCGGCCTGCTGCGGGCCGGCTGGTCGCCCGACCGGCTCATCGCCACCGCCCGGCGACCGGAGCGGGCCGAGGAGCTGACCCGGCGGTACGGCATCCGGGTCGTCGACAACGAGACCGCGCTGCTGGAGGCCGACGTGGTTACGGTCGCGGTGAAGCCGCAGGACGCCGGCACCCTGCTCGCCGACATCGGCCCCAAGATGCCCGAGGGCAAGCTCGTCGTGTCGCTGTGCGCCGGCCTGCCGACCTCCTTCTTCGCCAAGCACCTGCCCGAGGGCACCCCGGTCGTGCGGGTGATGACCAACACGCCGGCGCTGGTCGACGAGGCGATGACGGCCATCTCGGCCGGCTCGCACGCCACCGCCGAGCACCTCTCTCTGGCCGAGGAGATGTTTCGGCCACTGGGCCGCACGATCCGCGTGCCCGAGTCGCAGCAGGACGCGGTGACCGCGCTGTCGGGCTCCGGCCCGGCGTACTTCTACTTCCTGGTCGAGGCGATGACCGATGCCGGCATCCTGCTCGGCCTGCCCCGCCAGGTGGCGCACGACCTCATCGTGCAGACCGCGATCGGCTCGGCGGTGATGCTGCGCGAGTCCGGCGAGCACCCGGTCAAGCTGCGCGAGGCGGTGACGTCGCCGGCTGGCACCACCATCAACGCCATTCGCGAGCTGGAGAACCACGGCGTGCGCGCCGCGCTGCTGGCCGCCCTCGAGGCCGCCCGCGACCGCGCGCGGGAGCTGGCGGCGCAGAGCTGAGGGGGACTGTTCCTAGCCTGGCGCGCTGTTTCTAGCCTGGCGCGCTGCTTCTAGCCTGGCGCGCTGTTTCTAGCCTGGCGCGCGCTTCGCGCGGGCGCTGCCGGGGGGTTCCCACCCCGGAGCCCCCCATGCCCGCTTCGCGGGCACTTTTGGTTGCGCTGCGCTGTTTCTGGCCTGGCGCGAGCTTGGCGCGGCGCTGCCGGGGGTCGCGCCCCGGAGCCCCCCATGTCCGCTGCGCGGGCACTTTTGGTTGCGCTGCGCTGTTCCTGGCCTGGCGCGCGCTTCGCGCGGCGCTGCCGGGGTTCGCACCCGCTGCCCCGTGCCCGCTTCGCGGGCATTTTGTCGCGCTGAGCGCTCCTGGTGTCCTGGTTGCGGTTTCCTGTGGCGCCTTCGGCGTGGGGCACGCCGGGTTGATTCCTCGCTTGGCGCGGCGCTGCCGGGGCCCACCCCGGTCCCGCTGAGCGCTCCTGGCGTTCTGGTTGCGGTTTCCTGTGGCGCCTGCGCGGGTGCTGCCGGGGGTTCGCACCCCGGAACTCCTGTGCCCGATTCGCGGGGCTGTTCGGCGGCATTCCCGGGTACCCCGGCACGCTTCGGCTCAAGAGCTGGGTGCATACTCAAGGATCAGGCCATCGGCCACATGTCTGGTTGACGCCCACCGGCCGCCTTTCGCCGTCGAACGGCGGCATCGACGCGCATCGCCTCGCGGAGGTCGCCAGGGTGCGCGGCGGGTGAAGCTGTGTTCATTCAGGCGTTCATCGCTGTTGATCTTTCCAGCAATGATCTACCTTCATTACCAACAGTCAGCTGATGGATACGCACGACGCATAAGGCAACCCCCCGTGCCCCCGTCGTGTGTACCGCGCCCGGTGGCTTCCCAGCCTCCCCCCCGAGGTCCGCCGAGGGCGCGACGTAAGGCCCGCCGTCGACCGCAAAGGTGGTCGGCGGCGGCTTTGCGGCACACGGCCGGAACTGATGCAGAATGTTCCGGTGCGATTCGAAACGAGCCGAGCACTGGACGCGATCGAACGGCGACTGACGGTTGACCCCCTTGCCGTGGGTGGCGTCATCGACCTGGTTGAGGCGGCGCGCAGCGTCGATCTCGACGGCGGCCGCCCGGCCGCGTTGCTGCGCCTCGGCCAGTTCGTCGACGCCCTGAGCCGCAGGCTCGGCGACGGCGACACCGGCCTCTACGCGATCGCCGAGCGTGGCGCGATGTCCGACACCGACTTCACGTCCAACGAGCGCATGGTCCTGCGCCGCTGGTCCGACGACGGGCTGATCGAGATGCTGCCCCCGGGTGCCCGCGTCAACGCCCGGGTCCGCGAGGTCGCGCACCTCACCGGCGTCCCGGTGATCACTCGCTCGCCGCTGCCCGGGCACCCCGGCCTGGTGTACCTCACGACCAGCGCCCCGGGCGGCATGGCGCTCACGCTGGCCCCCGTGGTCGGCGCGTCGTCGCGGCCGCATCCGGTGCTCGCGCGGTACTGGCGGTGTCCCTCACCCGACTGCCCGGTGCTCGGCCGCCCGCCGGCCGCCGGTGCCGGCCAGGCCCCGCCCGCGCTGCCCAACGGTGCCCCGATCTGCCCGCGGCACGGCGACCGCCTGCTCGACGCCGGCCCGCGCCCGATGGCCACGATGCTCGCGGTGCGCATCAACGGCGGGGTCCGCACCCGGTTTCCGGTGAGCGTCGTGCGCCCGGTCGTGGTCGGCCGTGCCCCCGAGGACCCGAACGGCGTGACGATCGGCAACTGGCTGGACGAGGAGTCGAGCCGCCGGGTGAGCCGCAACCATCTGCGCTTCGAACTGCGCGACGGCATGCTGCTGGTCACCGACGTGAGCACGAACGGCGCCGCGGTGCTGGCCCGCACCGGCCCGACGGCCGCGCCGCGGGAGATCGAGCTCAACCGCGGCGAGCCCAAGGGGCTGGGCGAGTGGGACGAGGTCGAGATCTACCCGGAGATCACGGTGGGCCGCGCCGACCGGCCGCCGGCGGACGCTCCCAAGGGCAGCGCCCCCAACTCGGTGATGGCCGACGCCCCGACGATGGCGCTGCGCCTTCCGCCTCGCTGATCGCCGTCGCTCATCCCGAAGACGCTTGCCGACATACCCCCGGCGGGTATGTCGGCAACGTCACTGGTAAATGCGTTGCCAGCGGTTCCGGGGCCGCGCTACCTTTCCCATCGTGATCGCGATGACCGCCCTTCTGGAGCACGGCCACCTGGCCGGCTCGGCGGTCGCCTGGGCGCCTTCAGCGCTGGACGCGGCGCTAGAGGCCGGCCTGCGACGCTGACCCTCCTCCCGCAGCATCCTGCGGAACCTACGGAGGAGGGTGAGCCGGCCGAGCCGGACGCCCGCCCGTGCACACACCACGACCAAGGCCCGGCTCGCCTGAGGGTTCCGCGCATCCAGCCACAAATCCACTGTGGAGTTCAGATGGCCAAGCAGGCGTTCACGAGGAACAAGCCTCATCTCAACATCGGCACGATGGGTCACGTCGACCACGGCAAGACGACCCTGACCGCCGCCATCACCAAGGTGCTCGCGGAGCGGTACCCGACGGTCAACCGGTACACCTCGTTCGAGGGGATCGACCGGGCGCCAGAGGAGATCACCCGGGGCATCACCATCAACATCGCGCACGTCGAGTACGAGACGGCGGCGCGGCACTACGCGCACGTCGACATGCCCGGGCACGCGGACTACGTCAAGAACATGATCACCGGGGCGGCGCAGGTGGACGGGGCGATCCTCGTCGTCAGCGCCGTGGACGGGGTCATGCCCCAGACGCGCGAGCACGTGCTGCTGGCACGCCGGATCGGGGTCCCGTATCTCGTCGTGGCCATGAACAAGGCCGACGCGGTCGACGACCCCGAGTTGCTGGACCTGGTCGAGCTCGAGGTGCGGGAGCTGCTGAGCGAATACGGGTTTCCCGGTGACGGGACTCCCGTCGTGCGGGTCTCCGCGCTCAAAGCCCTCGCCGGCGAGCCGGCCTGGGTGCAGTCGATCGCCGACCTGCTCGACGCCGTCGACGAGCACGTGCCGCTGCCCGAGCGGGTGACCGGCGAGCCGTTCCTGATGCCCATCGAGAGCGTGCTCACGATCACCGGGCGCGGGACCGTCGTCACCGGGTCGGTCGAGCGCGGCACGCTCGTGCTCAACACGCCCATCGAGGTGATCGGGCTGGGCCCCACCCAGTCCAGCGTGGTCACCGGGATGGAGACGTTCGGCAGGCAGCTCGACACCGCCCAGGCGGGCGACAACGCGGCCCTGCTGCTGCGCGGCATCCGCCGGGGCGAGGTGCAGCGGGGCCAGGTCGTCGCGCTGCCCGGCTCGGTCGCGCCGCACCGGCGGTTCAAGGCCCACGTGTACGCGCTGACGACGAAGGAGGGCGGCCGGCACACGCCGTTCTTCGCCAACTACCGGCCGCAGTTCTACTTCCGTACCACGGACGTGATGGGGTCGGTGGACCTCGGCGACATCACGATGGTGATGCCCGGTGACACGGTCGACCTGACCGTCGAGCTCGGCAAGCCGATCGCGATGGACGTCGGGCTCGGCTTCGCGATCCGTGAGGGCAGCCGCACCGTCGGTGCCGGCACGGTGACGGAGCTGCTGGACTGACCGGACCGGCCAGCCTGCCGGACCGGTTGGCCTGATCGCAGATGGCCGTGCGGCCCTTAGGGGAATCCCTGAGGGCCGCACGCGTCATCCGGTGCGGAATGGGCACTATGCCCCGCATGAGCGCCCATCTCAGCCGCCAGCTCACCGGCGTGGACCACGTCCAGGGACGGCCCGGCGCGCCGCTCACGCTCGTGGAGTACGGCGACTACGCCTGCCCGGACACCGGCCAGGCGTTCGGCGTGGTGGAGCGCCTCCAGCTGCACTTCGGCGACACCCTGCGCTTCGCCTTCCGGCACTTCCCGCTGGTGGACGTCTACCCCCGGGCGATGCCGGCCGCGTTGCTGGCCGAGGCAGCAGCCGCCGCCGGAGCGTTCTGGGGCATGCACGCGCTGCTGCTCACCCACCAGGACAGACTCGAGGACGTCGACCTGGCGCGGTACGCCGGCCAGTTCGGCCTGCTGGACACGGGCGGGACCCGCGCGCACCACGAACGGGTGGAGCGTGACATGGACAGCGGGCGGGCCAGCGGGGTCGCGGGCACTCCGGCGTTCTTCATCAACGGGGCCCTGCACGAGGGTGAGTTCGGCTTCGAGGCCCTGGGTGCTGCGCTGCGGGCTGCTGACACAGGGTGACAAAAGGATGAACCATCTCGATTACCCAGTTCGTTACGGGCCGGGCACCCTAGGATCTTTGAGAATAAACACAGCCAATTTTCAGGCGAACCAAGGTTGCCCCTAAGGGTCGCAGGGCAACCTGTAGGGGATGCGGAACCGGTACGTAGACCTCCTGCGAGCCGTCGCGATCATCCGCGTGGTCACGTACCACACCGTCGGATTCGCGTGGCTCACCATCGTCTTCCCTGCCATGGGGCTGATGTTCGCGCTCGGCGGCTCGCTGATGGCCGCCTCGCTCGACCGCTCTGGCGTCAAGGCGATAGGCAGGCGGATACGACGGATCATCATCCCGTTCTGGGTCCTCGGGGTCTTCGCCGTGGTGCTCATGTCGCTGTGGGACGGCATGCAGTTCGGCTGGCGGACGCTGTTGTGGCTCGTCCCGCTCGACAACCCGCCGACCACCGAGCGCGGCGGGGTCTGGGTCAGCCAGATCTGGTACGTCCGGTCGTACCTGTGGTTCATCGTCGCCTCGCCCGCCCTGCTGTGGCTGTTCCGTCGCTGGCCGATCCCCAGCCTGCTGGTGCCGTTCGCCGCGCTCGTCGTGCTCTGGGAGACCGGCTACGGCACGGGCGGTGCGTTCCGGGACTTCGTCATGTACGCCCCCGCCTGGATGCTGGGCTTCGCCCACCACGACGGCATGCTGCGGCGCATCTCCAAGAAGGTCCTCTGGCCGCTGTGCCTGGTGATGGGCGGCATCGGGCTCGCCATGCTGTTCCAGGATCCAGGGCCCCGCGGGTATGACATGAACGACGCCCCGGTCGCTGACGTGCTGTGGTCGGTCGCCTTCCTGCTGATCGTGCTGAACGCCGCCCCCGCGGCGATGTCGCTCGGCGCGGCCGAGTCCGTGGTCGAGGCGGTCAACCGGCGGGCGCTGACGATCTATCTCTGGCACCAGGCGGCCATCACCTTCGTGCGCATGGTCGGCGTCTGGTTCGGCATCACCCTCATCGGCGGCTACCACGACCTCATCCAGCTCGCCCTGGTCGCCGCCCTGGTCGTGGTGGCGGTGTTCGGCCTCGGCTGGGTCGAGGACCTCGCCGCGCGGCGCAAGCCCCGGCTCATACCCGTGCCCGCGGGGGCACCGGCGCCGTCGCGACTGGAGGAGCGGCCCCAGCCCGTGCCCGCATAACCGGCGGAGAAGCAGAAGCAAGCGCGACACGCCGACACTGGTCTTTGCTGGAACTTGCTGGAACCGGCTACCGTGCCGTTCGTGTCCGAATCGATCTCGGCCCCTCACGATGCCTGGTCCGGGTCGGCATCCGCGGAGCCCGGCCGAGCCGGACCGGGCACAAGGATCGAGCTGCTCGAGCGGCGGATCGACCGGCTGCGCGGCGACCTGCGCCGCGCGGCCACCACGGGGGACCGGGCACAGGCCAGGGCGCTGCGCGCGGAGCTGCGCCGGGTCGAGCACGCATGGGATGCCGCACTCGCCGAGCTGGAGGAGCGGGCACCGGCGGTACCGCGGCAGCATCCCGCGCCGCCGATGCTCTCCATCCGTGAGCAGGTGCACCACGCGCTGACGCTGCTGACCGTGCCGGCGGCGCCGAAGCTCATCATCGCCGTGCACGACGCCTTCTTCCCGGGTGAGCTCGTGGCCGCCCGGCTGACCAGCCTGCGCCGCGACGAGGAGCGCTCGTTCAAGGTCGCCCCGTACGCCCGGCCGTACTACCTGTGCCCGGCGCTCAGCGCCGATCTGCTCTCCCCGGCGCGCGGGCTTCTGGCGATCTCCACCTGGCCGCTGGAGACCCGCGTGGTGGGGCCGCTGAGCGCCCGGGTCGACTTCCTCGTCGGCGCGATCAAGGTGGCCGAGCGGGTGGCGCAGCTGCCCGATGACGCGCACGATGCCGGTCAGGTTTCTGGGCCACGCCGGCTGCTGTGGCGCTTCGCCGCCGGCATCCCGGGCGCCGCGCCGGCCGGCGGGGGCGGCCTGGGCCCGGTCGACCCCGAGACCGTGGCCGGCCGGGCCCAGGCCGAGCTCGACGTGCACACCGAGGCCGACGCCGCGGACCGCGCCGCGGCGGCCGCCCGCGCGCACGAACGCCTCGACGGCGCCGAGGCGCTCTTCGGCGCCCGGCTGCAGCGACTACGCAGAACCGCGAACTAGAACCACCACTTCCCCGAGACGACTTCCCCGAGACGACTTCCCCGAGACGACTTCCCCGAGACGACTTCCCCGAGACGACTTCCCCGAGACGACTTCCCAGAGATGACGAACCCATGGACGCACTGGTAGACCGGCTGGACCGCATCCGCGGCACCGTGGCACCGCGCAACCACAACGCCCGCACCATCGCGGCGCTCACCAACAACCCCGGCTGCGGCCGGCGGGGGCTGATGGACGCGGCCGGGGTGAACAAGGGCGCCGTCGCCGGGCAGCTGGGTTTCCCCGCCGCCTTCGGCCAGTCTCGGTTCGCGATCTCGCGCGGCAACGCGTTCGAGACGCAGGTCAAGGCCGACGGCGCGGCCGAGCTGCTGCAGCTGCTGCGCGAGCGGCTCGGCCTGGCGATCCCCGAGGTGGCGTACGACGACCTGTCCAGCGTCGGCGGCAACGCCAGCCGCGAGGTGCGCTACGCCCGAACCCGCAGCCTGCTCGCGCGCGCCGCCGCGGAGCGCGACGACGCCGGCACGCTGTTCGACCACCCGATGCTGCGGCTGGACATCGCCGGCTACTACGCGTATCTGGAGCCCGACCTCATCGCGTTCCGGGTCGGCGGCCGCTTCCACGTGGTCGAGATCAAGTCGTTCGCCGTGATCGACGGGCAGGCCGACCCGGGCAAGGCGGCCGCGGCGGCCAAGCAGTCGGCCGTCTACGTGCTGGCGATGCGCGAGCTGCTCGGCGAGCTCGGGTACCCGCCGGACACCGTGTCGCACGAGGTGGTGCTCGTCTGCCCGGAGAACTTCGCCAACCGGCCCACCGCCACCCTCGTGGACGTGCGCAAGCAGCTGACCGTGCTGCGGCGCCAGCTGTCCCGGCTCACCCGGCTCGACAAGATCGTCGACGCGCTGCCCGCCGGGCTCTCGTTCGACCTCGCCTACGACGCCGACCACCTGGCCACCCGCCCGCCGGACGAACTGCGCAAGGCCGTCGGCGCCATCGACGCGCGGTACACCCCGGACTGTCTCGGCTCCTGCGAGATGGCGTTCTTCTGCCGTGACGAGGCGACCGGCTCCACCTCGGCGCTGGGCCGCTCCATCCGCGACGACCTCGGCGGCGTCGAGAGCGTCTCCACCGTGCTCGGCCTGGCCCGGGGCACGCTCACCCCCGGCGCCGGCCAGGAGGAGATCGCCGGCCTGCTGCGCCTGGCGCACCGGCTGCGCACCGAGTGCCTCGGCTCGGGGCGTTCTGAGTGAGCATCCTCACGGCGCTGGCGCGGGCGGAGGCCGTCGAGTCGGGGCGCGCGCAGCCGCTGACCACGGTGCGGCACACGCACATCGCGCAGTCGCCCCTGGTGCTGGTACCGCTGGCGCTGGCCGGCGAGGCCGCCGCGCCCGTGGCCGCCATGGTCGGCACCGCCCGCGACGCCGGCCGCATGCTCGTGGTGGCCAACCCGCGCGACCGCACCCAGCGCTTCGAGTTCGTTGCCGAGCTGGCACGGGTCGTCGTGAAGTATCTCGACGGCTGCTCCCGCTCGCTGGACGCGGGCCACACCGCGAAGGTCCGCTACGCCGAGGCCCCGCAGGTGCTGGTGCCCAACCGCGGCGGGATCGACTTCGTCCGGCTGCTCGGCCGTTCGACGCGATTCCGACGCGCGTACGGGCCGCACCCGGTGCACCGCAGCGTCCCGTTGCTCGGCCAGTGGCTCACGTTTCTGCGCGAGCGCGCCGACCACCCCGGCTCGGCGATGCTGCTGGCGATGACCGAGGTGCTCAGCGAGCACTGGGCGACCGGGCAGAGCGGCCTCGAGGACGCCAACCTCGCCGCGCTGCTCGGCTGGATCGACCCGCCCGCCGGCCTCGACGGCGCGGCCGCGGCGGCTGCGGCCGAGGACCCGCTGCGCTGGCCGCCCGCCGGGCCGAGCACCGACCCGACGTTCGACAACGAGGTGCTGGCCCCGGCACTGGCCGCCTATGCCCGCGCCGCCGACCCGCAGGCGCAGAGCCGCGCGCTGGCCGCGCTCACCGCCGCCCTGCAGGAGCAGCTGGAGCCGACGTGGGGCCTCATGTGGCGCGCCGTGGACCTGCTGCGGGCCCGGCCGCCGGGCGCCTCCGTCGAGGGGCGATGGGCAGTCGATCGCGATGTGTTCACGGTGTACCACATGGCACTGGCCGAGGGCACCGCGCTGCCCCAGCCGCGGCGCGACAGCGCCGTCGCCGCGGCCGGGCGCCTCGACCGGCTCGAGCGCGAGCAGGCCCGGTACGAGGCGCAGCGGGCCCTCGACGATCCGCTGATCATGGCCGAGTTCCGGCTGTCCGGAGAGGCGTTCACCGGCACCGTCGTGGCGGCCTCGCCGCACCGGGTCGACACGTCGGGCAAGAAGGCCGCGCTGCGCCCGCACATCACCGTGCAGACCGACGACCCGGTGCGCCTGGAGCCGGGTGCGCTGCTCGTCTCGCCGGCCCGGCTGGCCCAGCAGGCGATGGTGGTCTCGGTCTCGTCCGTCGACGTCGTTCTCGAGCTCAGCAAGGGCATGGGCCGCTCGACGAAGCAACCGGCGCCGGGTTCGGTCCCGGAGGTGGGGGAGCTGGTGACGTACGGCCCGGTCAGCGACGCCTACCAGCCGCCGGGCCGGTTCCCGAGCCGCCAGGACACGCCCTGGACCCACGGCGGCCCGCCGCCGGACCACCAGGCCACCGACTCCGACGCCGCGGAGGACTGGTCATGACCGTCATTGAGGAGATCCTCGACGACTTCGGGTCCTCCGCCGGGCGCGGGGTGGTGGTCGACTCGCCGCCCGGCGCCGGCAAGTCGACCCTCGTGGTGCGCGCGGCGCGCACCATGGCCGAGGCCGGCGAGCGGCTCATGGTGGTCGCGCAGACCAATGAGCAGGTGGACGACCTCATCGACCGCCTCGCCGGGGTCGCGCCCGGGCTGGAGATCGGGCGCCTGTCGGCCTCGACGTACGTGCCGGCGCAGCGCGTCATCAAGCACGGCTCGGTCACCGTCAGCGGCGCCGTCTCGGACGTGCAGAACAGCGCCGTCGTCATCGGCACCGCCGCGAAGTGGGCGACCGTCACCGACGGCACGTGGGAGCGCGCGATCGTCGACGAGGCCTACCAGATGCGCTCCGACATGCTCCTGCGGGTGGCCGGGCGCTTCTCCCGCGGCCTGTTCGTCGGCGACCCCGGGCAGCTCGACCCGTTCTCCGTCGTCGCCGTCGAGCGCTGGGCCGGCCTGTCCTGGGACCCGATGCAGAGCGCCGTGGCGGTGCTGCTGCGGCACAACCCCGGCCTGCCCGTGCACCGCCTGCCGGTGTCCTGGCGGCTGCCGCCCTCGGCCGCGGCCGTGGTCTCCGCCGCCTTCTACCCGTTCACCCCGTTCGAGGCCGGCACCCGGCCGGCCGACCGCAGCCTCGAGTACTCCGTGCGCGCCATCGGCGGCGACCCGCACGTCGAGGCCACGCTCGAGACCGCCCGGCGCACCGGCTGGGCGCTGCACGAGCTGCCGGCCCGGCACACCGTGCGCACCGACCGGGAGGCGGTGGCCGCGATCGCCGCGATCGTGGTGAGCCTGCTGCGGCGCGGCCCGATCGCGTACTCCGAGCACGCCCCCGAGGGCCGCCCGGTGACCGCCGACCGGGTCGCGGTGGGAGCGGCGCACCGCGACCAGGTCGCCGCGATCCGTCAGGCCCTGGCCGACACCGTCGCCGCCGACGTCACCGTCGACACCGCGAACCGCCTGCAGGGCCGCGAGTACGACGTGACGGTGATCCTGCATCCGCTCTCCGGCCGCCGCGACGCGAGCGCGTTCCATCTGGAGGCCGGCCGCCTGTGCGTGCTCGCGTCGCGGCACCGCCACGCGTGCGTGGTCGTGGCCCGGGCCGGGATCGCGGAGCTGCTGGACACGCACCCGTCGGCCGAGCCGGTCCATCTCAACGTGCCGGTGCGCTTCCCCGACGGCTGGGAGGCCAACCAGGCGATGCTCGCGCACCTCGCCGCCCTGTGACGCAGAACGTTCAGGCGGGCAGTGCGAGCGTCGCCGCCACCAGGGAGTGGTCGGATGTGACCACCGTGCCGACCGTCACCGAGGTGCAGGTCAGGCCGCGCACCAGCACGTGGTCGATCTCTTGCGCCGGGCGGTCGGCGGGGAAGGTGCGCACCGGGCGGAACGGTGCGAAACCGTCGGAGTACCCCGCCTCCGCGAACGCCTCGAGCGACCGGCTGCCCGGTGCGACGTTGAGGTCGCCCGCGACGAGGGTCGGGCGTGAGCCGCCGAAGCGGGTCGCGAACGCCGCGATCTCCCCGACCTGTACCAGCGGCTCGCCGTCCGGCGGCGGCTGGATGTGGGTCGACACCACGGCGATCTCGCGGCCGCCGAAGGTCAGCACGGCGCCGAGGGCCTGGGCGCCCGTCGGGGCGCCGTCGGCGGTGAGCGGCAGCGACTCCACGGCGCCGACGGGCAGGTTGGTCAGGATCGCGTCGCCCCACACGGCGTCGGCGGCGGGCCCGAAGACGTACCGCATCCGCAACGCCCTCGCCAGCACCGCGAGGTCGTCGTGGCCGCCGTTGAGCAGCCAGGCCCGGTCGACCTCGGAGAGCACCACGACGTCGGGGCGCTGCGCCGCGATCGCCCGCGCGGCATCGGCCGGACGATAGGTTCCGTCAAGACCGAAACCCATCCGGATGTTGTACGCCACCAGCCTGATCGACGCCCCGGACCCCTCGGCGACCCTCGGCGGCACCCACGCGCCCGCCAGCGGCACGAGCAGGCAGACGGCGCCGATCGCGGTCCAGCCGGCGCGCGACGGCGCGCGGGGCAGCGGGGCCGCGGCGGGGTGGACGGGCCGCAGCAGCGAGGCCCCCGGCAGCAGCGCGACCACGGGCAGGATCCACTGGTTCGGATACCCGATGTCGTACGCTGCGTAGTACGCGATCGCCGCGACGGCGAAGACCAGCATGCCGCCGGCGGCCGCGTACCCGCTCCGGTGCGCCGTGCCGGCCGTGCTGGCTGGACTGGCTGGGCTCGCTGAGGCCAGGCGCAGCGCGAGCGCGAGGGAGGGGGCCCCGAGCAGCAGCGCGAGCCACAGCCGCGCCGGCGAGCCGAAGTCCCAGGCGAAGAGCGCGGCCGAGGCGACCAGCAGCACGGCCGCGGCGGCGCGGGCGGGCCGGCCGGACGGC
>NZ_JBEPDB010000037.1:0-75724 GCF_040300025.1 Dactylosporangium sp. NPDC000555
CGACAAGGCCGGTCACCCTCCGCGGGTGACCGGCCCTTTCGCCGTTTGGCCCGGTGTCCTTGGCACCGCGGACCCGGCAGGGCCGGGGCCGCCCTCAAGGCAGGCCCCGGCCCGGTCACTCACGGGAGGAACGGTCGCGCGTTGCACGGACCGGAGTCATCTGCCTCTGCCACGTCACGCGAAAGGGCGAACGCGGGCGGGAACCACCGCGGCGGCCGCACGGTTCGGGGTCACGGTCGCTGGTTGCAGTGCGCTCAGCCGACCAGCGGGAGAGTGATCGACGACGGGGCGAGGATCTCCTGGCGCACCGGGCGCAGTTCCAGCTCGTGACCGAAGGCCGCGCCGGTGCCAGGGTTCCGCGAGAAGCGCGGGTGAGCACCGCCGCTGATCTGGACCCTGACACTGCGACCGGCTGCGAAGCGGTGGGCGGTCGGCCAGAGCTCGACGCGCACCGGGTCGTCGGGGTCGTGGTTGCTCGCGGCGCGGGCGAGGCCGTCGCAGATGTTCCATGAGCGGCCCTGTTCGTCGACCTCGCACAGGCGCACGAAGACGTCGAAGTAGGAGGACGGTGTCCGCGCGGACCCCTGGCGGGCCGGGCTGGTGGCGCGGACCCTGATGTCAGCGCGCACCGGGCCCACCACGTCCAGTGGCTCGGTCAGCGGGGCGGACGTGAAGGTCAGCACGTCGGGGCGGGCCTCCAGCGGGCGGTTGTCGCGGCGCCCGGCGATCTTGCCGACCAGGCGCGGGCCGCCGAGGGCCGGGGTCGGGTCCTTGGGGTCGTACACGAACGAGTCGAGCACCGCGCCCTCGGCCCCGGGTTCCGGAGTGAGGCGGGCGCCCTGTTCGAGGTACCACTGCTGGGGTTGGCTCTTGGGCGGCGGCCAGTCGGCCAGTTCGTGCCAGCCGTCGGCGCCGCCGACATGCACGCGGACCGGGCGCTCGCGGATGCTCTCGGGGCCGCCGGTGTGTGCGCGGAACCAGGCCACGGCCTCGGCCGCGGACTGCTGGAACAGTGCGGCACTGCCATGGTTCCAGGGGCCGATCGTGAGGTACGGCTGCTGGCCCGCCGCTCGTAACGCTGTGTAGTCGGCCAATTGCCAGGGCAGGAAGATGTCGTGCCAGCCGCCGATCATGAGGACCGGAGCAGTGACATGCGGCAGGCGGTGGGCGTGGCCGCGCTGCGTCCAGTAGGGCGATGCGGGGTCGGCCTCGGCGAGCCAGCGCTGGTAGAACTCGATCTCGGTGCCCGTGGTGATGCGATCGGCCTCCGCCATGGGCACGCGCGCCAGGCCGCGCTGCAGCCTGGGCTGGCCGCGGAGCAGTTCGACGGCGTTGTCCAGCCTCGGGCCGCGCTGCGCCTCCAGCAGCGCCGACCAGGTCAGCACGGTGTCGAGCGAGAACGCGCCGCCGGCGTAGGTGGGCGGGCCGAAGTCCGACGCTGTCACGATCGTGGCCATCGCCTTGAGCTCGTCACCGGCCTCGGCGGCGAGCGCCCACTGCACGAAGCCGACGTAGCTGGGGCCGTAGGTGAGCAGGCGCCCGTCGTACCACTGCTGGCAGCGCAGCCAGTCCAGCGTGTCGAGGCCGTCCTCGCGCTCCTGCAGCAGCGGCTCGAACGCGCCGCCCGAGTCGCCGGTGCCGCGGCAGGACTGGATGAGCACGTTGAAGCCGCGCTGGGCGACGGCTCGGCAGAGGACACTGACGGGGGCGCCCCGGCCGTATGGGGTGCGCACCAGCACTGTCGGGATCTCGGCGTCCAGGGTCGGCGCGTAGTGGTCGGCGCGGAGGATGGCGCCGTCGCGCATCCGGACCGGGATCGCTCGCGTCACCCTGACCCGGCCGGCCACCGCGGGTGGCAGTTTGAGCAAGCGACCAACCGGATCAAGCCTCATGCGTCCCGAGCGTAGCCGTCCGATCTTCGCAC
Organism: Dactylosporangium sp. NPDC000555; assembly: GCF_040300025.1. Taxonomy (NCBI): domain Bacteria; kingdom Bacillati; phylum Actinomycetota; class Actinomycetes; order Micromonosporales; family Micromonosporaceae; genus Dactylosporangium; species Dactylosporangium sp. NPDC000555. The sequence continues at coordinate 1,925 of NZ_JBEPDB010000037.1, forward strand.
GGCGGTCACCCCCGATCCCCCAGGCCAAGAGGCCGTGACCGGGTCGGTGCTGCTCGATGGGCCACTGCAGGCCCATGGCCACCGCCGAGCCCAGGCCGCGGGACACCGAGCCGCGCCAAACAGGACGGGCTGCGCCACCGTCGTCGGCCTGCCGCCCGTCGTCTGGCTCCCCCGCCACGGAGCGGCAGGTCGCGGCCGGCCTTCGATGCACTGCTCGTGTCCGTCATGGACGCACTGCTCGTGTCCGTCATGGACGCACTGCTCGTGTCCGTCATGCTCGCCCGTGTCCGGCCTTCTTGCGCACTCTGACCCAGCGGATGCACGATCGGTAGGTGGCGGAAGAGCGGTTCACGGATGCGGAGCTGGGGTTCCTGCGCCACGTTCGCTTCGGCGAGTTGCCGCAGCGCGTGCTGCCCGAGGACCGGATCGAACTCGCCGAGACCGATGCGGCGCGCAGCTGGCCCGACCTGGGACCGAGCCGGGAACAGCAGCAGGCCCTGCTCTCCAACGGGGCCTGAGCGCCCCGTTCAGATCTCGTGGCGGGAGCCGTCGGGATCGGGCATCTGCGTCATGTCGGGCGGCGTGGTGGCCGACTCGGGCGGAGTGTCGCCCGGGGGCATCCACCCGGCGGCCCGCTCGGCCTCGAGGGTCTCGTCGATCTCCCCGTCGGTGGCGCGGCCCGCGGCGCCGGAACCGATGGTCGAATGCCTCTCGACGTACTCGTCAGGTTCAGTCCGCACTGCTTTCACCTACCCGGGGAGGCGAGGAGCAAACCCGCACAAACTGTGCGACCGGCGGCGCCGCCGGCCTGGCTGAATCGATCCTTGTGAGCACGGTGGAGCAGTTCGCGTACGGCTGGATTACGCCGGCGCTGGCCCTCGTCCTGTCGATCCTCGGCTGTCTGCTGGGCACCTACCTGGCCGGTCGCTCCCGGGCCTCGACCGGTGGCAGCCGGGCCCGCTGGCTGACACTGTCGGCCGTCGCGATCGGCGGCACGGGCACGTGGGTCCCGCACTTCATGGCGATGCTGGGCGTCGACGTGCCGGACACGGTCGTGCGGTACGACATCGCCACCATGGCGCTCGGCCTGGGCATCGCCGTGGCCGTCTACTGCCCGGGCCTGTACATCGTCGGCTTCGGGCGACCGAGCGCCTGGAAGATCCTCCCGGCGGGGGTACTGACCGGGCTCGGGCTGACCGCGGTGCACGTGACCGGGCCACTGGCCATGCGCGTGGCCGGGACCGTGACGTACGACCCGCACACCCTGCTGGTCGCGGCCGACACGGCGATCGTCGGTGCAACGGTGACACTGTGGTGCGCCAGTGTCGTGCGCGGCCGCCCGGCGATGCTGTGCGCGGCGGTGACCATGGCACTGGCGGTGTGCAGCACCCATTACACGGTCATGGCGGCGGTGCGCGTGCAGCCCGCCCCGATCGGCGCGCAGGTCCCCGGTGTCACGCTGTTCGCCCTGCTGACGCCGGTCTGCGTGCTGGCCTGCCTCCTGCTGTCCGGCCTGGCGTACAGCACTGTCGGCTTCTCGGTGCGCCAGGACACCGCAACGGAGGAGGCGCTACTGCGCCGGGCCCGGGACATGTACTCCATGGCGACCCTCGCCCGAGCGGGCGAGCACCGGCGCCGGGAACGGGAACGGGAACAGGAACGAGAACAGGAACGGGAACGTGAACGAGAACAGGAAAGGGACCGTGACACGGCGGCCACGGTCCCTCCCGGCTGAGCTGAGCGGCGGCTACTTCAGCGCGGCGGCCGGGTCAGCGGCCACCTGGTTGAGCCGCTCCGGCGTGACCGAGCCGACGAGCACCCGGCCGTCGTCGGTGAACAGGACGTTCAGCAGCTTGCTGTTGAACGTGCGGCCGCCGTTGCCCTGGGGCAGCTGAGCGATCGCGTCCTGCGCCTTCTTCTGCTCCTCGGCATTGGCGCCCTGCGCGCCGTCCGAGGTCCGCAGCACCAGGACAGACGTCCATCCGGTACCGATGACTGTGCTCTTCGGCTTGTCGGCGGCGCCGCCGTCGTGCTGCTGCGCCTTGTCCTTCAGCTCGTGCTGCGCCTTCGCCGGGTCCTGCTCCGTGACCTTGGTCCCGGCCGGCGGGTTGAACGTGAACTCGGCGTCATCCGGGCGGACGAAGCTCACCTGCGTGAACGCGACCTCGAACGCCGGGTTGGCCGTGCCGCGGGGCAGGACCTGCACCCGCAGCGGCAGCTTCTTCTGGGCGTCGATCGCCAGGCGCACCTCACCGACGAGCGACGAGGTGTCGCGCGGGCGGAGGATGAGTTCGTAGGCGTCGCGTCCGGCGATCTTCGCCGAGTTGCCGGTCGTCACCTGTGTCGTCGGGTCGATCGCCTTCAGCGCCAGGTCGGCGGCCTCCTGCGGCGACTTCGGCAGGTCGGACGGGGAAGCCAGGACGCCCGGGGCGCCCGTCTTCTCCCTGTCGGGGCGCCCGGTGAAGTGCCGCGCCTCCTTGGTCTGGCTGTCCCAGATCCAGGTGTCGGTGCCGTTGTGGATGACATCACTCTGCCCCTGCGTGCCCAGCAGTGACACCCGGGCCTTGTCGGGGCCGGAGTACCACACGCGCAGGGTGTGCTTGCCGGATACCAGCGACGTGAGCTTGGCGCTCTGGTCGCCGGTCAGCAGCGGGATCGCCGGAAGGCCGAGATCGGCCCGCTCGACCACCGTGCCGGACAGCCCGTCCAGACTGGCGGTCTGCAGGTCGACGAGAAGCTGCGCGGCGGTGCGCGCCGGCAGGTCGGGTTCGGCCGCGACGGCGAGGGTCTTCGCTGCCACGCCAGCACCGACCACAGCGACCGCAGCTGCCGCGGGCACCGCCCACCGAAGGACGGGTCGTGACGTGAAGTTGGACATTGGTACACCTCCTGACAACCATGGTGCTCTGAGCCGGCTGTGACAGCGCTGAGACTGCCTGTGCCGTACCACAGGCCGGCGTGCCACGCTGTATCGCGTGCGGCTGCTGGTGGTAGAGGACGAGATTCGCATGGCGAACGCGCTGCAGCGCGGGCTGCAGGCGGAGGGTTTCGCCGTGGATGTGGCCGTCGACGGCCCGAACGGTCTGGAGATGGCCCGGCACGGGGGCTACGACGCGGTGATCCTGGACATCATGCTGCCCGGATTGTCCGGGTATCGCGTGGTACAAACCCTGCGCGCGGAGAAGAACTGGGTGCCGGTGCTCATGCTGTCCGCGAAGGACGGCGAGTACGACCAGGCCGACGGGCTCGACTGCGGCGCCGACGACTACCTGACCAAGCCGTTCTCGTACGTCGTGCTCGTCGCACGCCTGCGCGCCCTGCTGCGCCGCGGGGCACCGGAGCGTCCCAGCGTGCTCACCGTCGGTGAGCTGACCCTGGACCCCGCACGCCGGCGGGTCACCAGCGCCGGTGACGAGATCGTGCTCACCGCGCGGGAGTATGCGCTGCTGGAGTACCTCATGCGCCGCCCCGGCCAGGTCGTGTCCAAGACCGAGCTGCTCGACCACGTCTGGGACGCCAGCGTCGACACCGCGCCCAACGCCGTCGAGGTGTACGTCGGCTACCTGCGCCGCAAGCTCGGCCGCGACCTGCTCGAGACCGTCCGGGGCGCCGGATACCGGCTGCGCACATGAAGTGGTGGGCCTCACTCTCCCTGCGCGGGCGCCTCGTCCTGCTCGGCACCAGCGGGCTCATCGTCGGCCTGTCCATCGCCGGCATCGCCATGGCGACCGCGATGACATACAGCTTCCGCGGCTCCCTCGACCGCTCCGCCGACGGCACCGTGACGGAGATCGCCACGCTGCTCAACGAGGGTGGCCGGCTGCCCGAGCCGCTGCCGGCCCCGTCCAACCAGGTCGTGCAGGTCCTGGACCCGCAGCACCGTAGCGTCCTGGCGGGCGATCAAACCGCCGATCTCCTGATACCGCTGCTGCGTGGCTCCGAGGTCGACCAGGCGCTGCACGGCGAGCGGATCGAGGTTCCAGGCGACCGGGCCGTGCAGCCCGACACGCTGCGGGTCACCGCCCACCAGGTCCCCGACGGCCGGATCATCCTCGTCGGCATGCCGCTCGGCGACTTCCATCGCAGCCTGGATCTCCTGCGCACCGCACTGTGGGTGACGTATCCCGCGCTGGTCTTCGTCCTCGTCATCATCGCCTGGCGCGTCGTCGGCGCGGCGCTGTCCCCGGTCGACCGCCTGCGCCTCGGCGCCGAACGCATCACCGGCGCCGCCACCGACGAGCGCCTGCCCGTGCCGCCGTCCAGCGACGAGATGCAGCGCCTGGCGGTCACGCTCAACCACATGCTCGACCGCCTGGCCGTGTCCCGGGCCCGGCAGCGCGCGTTCATCGCCGACGCCGCACACGAGCTGCGCAGCCCGCTCGCGTCGATCCGCATCCAGATCGAGGTGGCGCAGAAGCTCGGCGACTGGGCCGCGGTCTCCGACGACGTCATCGCCGACCTGGACCGCCTGAGCCGCCTGGTCGACGACCTGCTGCTGCTGGCCCGGGCGGACGCGTCCGACCCCCGCCGGACCGCGCTGGAGCCGGTGGAGCTGGGCACGCTGCTGTCGTCGCTGGCGAAGCGCTACGACACTGTCACGGTCGAGCCCGGCGAGTCCCTGTGGACCGAGGCCGACCCGGACGCGCTGCACCGCATCGTGCTCAACCTGGTCGACAACGCGGTGCGCCACGCCCGGACAAGCGTGGTCCTGGCCGCCTCCCCGGAGGGATCGTCGGAGGTCCTCGTGACGGTGACGGACGATGGCGAGGGCATCCCGGCCCCGCTGCGTGAGCGCGTCTTCGACCGCTTCGCGCGCCTGGACGACGGCCGCGCACGCGACGCGGGCGGCAGCGGCCTGGGCCTGGCGATCGTCCGCGAGCTGGCACGCCGCCACGGCGGCACGGTCCGACTGACCGACGGCCGCCCCGGCGTCCGCGCCGAGGTCCGCCTGCCCCGCCTCCCGGACAGCACGATGTGACACCGTCACCGCTCAGGGCACCTCGGCCGGGGCGAAGGTGACGTCCTTCGTCTCCACGGTGCCACCACGACGGCCCGGGGCGGTCTGCCAGTCCCAGTACAGGTTGGTGTGCGCGATGACCTGCTCCGGGGACGGTGCCCCGTACTCGCGGAGGTCCTCGGTCGTGTGCGCGTCGCCCACGAGCGTGGCGTCGTAGCCGCGCACGAGGGCGCCGTGCAGCGTCGAACGGATGCACGCGTCGGTCTGGGCGCCCGTGACGACGATGCGGCCGACCCCGCGCTCGGCCAGGCGCTCCTCGAGGTCCGTGTCCTCGAACGAGTCGAAGTAGCTCTTGTGCACCAGGGGCTCGGACTCCTGGCGGACCAGCTCCGGCACCTGCTGCCAGCTCTCGCTGTCCCGTGGCAGGTTCTCGTCGGAGTGCTGGACCCACACGACGGGCACATCCTCGGCGCGGGCCTTGTCCAGCAGGGTGTTGATGTTGCCGATCACGCTGTCCCGGTTGTGGGTGCCGTTCACCGTGCCGTTCTGGACGTCGATGACGAGCAGCGCGGTGTTGGGTCGATCGGGCAGGTTCGTCACGTTATCTCCCAGTTCTCCTCGTTTTGGCCGTATCTGTCCCATCAGCCGAGCACGGGGTCAGGTTTGGATCAGGGGGCGATACTCCTGCTCGGTCAGGCCGAACGTCCATGCCACACCCTCGCGGGCGGTGCGGGTCTGGGGTGGCACGCGCAGCCAGTAGACGCGGCTCGTGCCGTCCGGCTCCGGGGTGCTGTTGATCACCTCGACCATCGTCAGCGGCTCGTCGTCGGCGAAGTTCAGCCGCCACAGGACGCCGCAGTCGTCCTGGGCCACCTTGTGGGCGCCGGCCGCGCGCACGTAGCGCTCGTAGCCGAAGTGCTCCAGCATCACTCGGCGCAGCTCGGCGTTGCGCTCGTCGGCGATCTGGCGATGCGTCAGGTGGGCCAGCCGGTCGACCAGGTCCGACGGGATCGGCATGCCGCGCCACGCGTGCAGGGCGTAGCCGTCGCGGTAGTGCAGGGCCGGGGCGGCGGCCGCGTGCAGGCGGCCGACGTTGTCGCGGTGCAGGGCGTCGGGGCGGTCGGTCAGGATCGCCACGTTCGCGTAGGGCCACCACCACGACGAGGAGCGCGCCACCCCGGCCAGGCCCGCGAGCCGCTGGACCGGGTGCAGCGCCGCCTCCCCCGCGCCCAGGTGCGCCCAGACCGCGCCGACCGGACCGGCGCTGAAGACCGGGCCCGCGCCGGACCTCGGACTGGAGCCCGGAGGCGAGCCGGGGACGGCATCGGCGCCGCCGGAGCCCGGGGCGCAGACCCACGCGGCGGCCACCGGGCCGGCGCTGAAGACCGGGGCCGCGGCGGGCGTGCCCTTCGCGGCGGCCGGGGGCACGGTAGGAACCGGGGCGGCCGCGTCGAACACGGCCAGCCACCCGGCGTCGTGCTGGCCGCCGACGGCGTCGAGCAGCACGGCGCGGGCGTGGACGGGCAGCTCACCGCGCAGGTGGGTGCGCAGCGGGGTCGCGATGCGGTCGTTGACGAGCCGCCAGACGTCGGCGCCGCACGCCGCCCACAGGCCGGCCCAGCCGTCGGGGCCGAGCAGGTCGTGGGCCTCGGCCCGGGCCGCGGCCCACGGGGCGGTGCGGACCGCGGTGCGCACGGAGGCGCCAGCGCTGCCGAGAACCGGCGGGCAGCCCTGCCCGCGCAGCTGCGCGGCGATGGCCTCCTCGGCCGGGTCGGGGGTGGCCCCGGGCAGGCCGCGGCGGCCGGTGAGCAGCGCCGCGGCCCGCGCGCCCGCGAGGGGCGAGGCGAACCAGACCACGTGCCGGGGCTCCGGCAGGCCGGCCGAGCGATAGGCCAGCCGGGCCGCCTCGGCGGCGGCCTGGCGGTCGGCGGGAGCGGTGGACAGCCCGGCTGCGAGCCACTTGGCGGAGACGGCGCCGAGGGCGGCAGCCCGCGACCCGGCGGTGGGTGCGGTCATCAGTCGGCCACATAGCGGTAGGCGCCCGGCACGTACTCGCGCTGGCGAACGATGCGGTAGGCCCCGGCGGGGACGGTGATCGTGCCGTGCTCCTCGTGCACCACCCGGGCCCGGCTGACGATCTTCACGAAGAGCCGATCCACGTCGTCGCGGTCGGCGAGCAGGACCGTGTCGGCGCCGACGATCACGTGGGCGTTGCCGGTCGCCTCGCCGCGGGCCAGGACCATGCGGCCCGCCCGGTCACGTGGGGCCGGGACGGCGGTTGCCGGCACCTCCGCGACAGGCACGGGAATCAACAGAACGTCACCTTGCCGATACACGAGCGCTCCCCTCGGCGGCCTGGCATGAGTGAGCGTTGAAAGAACGCCCCCGTCAACCGCTGTCGGGCAGCACGATAGACGGGGGGTACGACAGTTTTCCGGCCCCGCTCGTTGAGACGTGGCGACCTGATGGACAATGGTTGCCAAGCAACAGGAGGGGAGTATTCCCTCGCGACGGTCGTCGTCAGCACGGTGCCCCACGGTGACGTGGGGATCACACCCGGCGCCGTCGGTCACCCGGTAACCGCGGGTGATGGAAGAGACCTCCGGTGTCAACTGCACAGCCCGCGCGCCCCTCGGGGTCGGCGTGGCCTGTGGTGTGTCTACCGGAGGTATCTGCAAGTGGACGTTGCTGGCTGGATCTGGACGACGACTCTCGTCGGGCTGAGCGCCATTCTGCTGTTCGATCTCGCGATCGTGGCCCGTCGCCCGCACGAGCCGTCCATCAAAGAGTCGACGATCTGGGTGACGGTGTACGTCGGGCTCGCCGTCGTGTTCGGACTGTTCGTCCTGCTGGAGTGGGGCGGCAAGTACGCCGGCGAGTTCTACGCTGGGTGGCTGACAGAATACAGTCTGTCCATCGACAACCTGTTCGTATTCGTGATCATCCTGTCGCGGTTCAAGGTGCCGCGGCAGTACCAGCAGAAGGTCCTGCTGATCGGCATCGTGCTCGCGCTGGTCATGCGCGGCGGGTTCATCGCGGTCGGATCCGCGGCGATCAGCCGGTTCTCGTGGGTGTTCTACATCTTCAGCGCGTTCCTGATCTACACCGCCGTCAAGCTCGCCGTGCAGAAGGAGAGCGAGGCGGGCGACTTCAAGGAGAACGCGCTGATCCGGTGGTCGCGGCGGGTGCTGCCGATGACCCAGCAGTACCAGGAGTCGCGGCTCACGGCGCGTGACGAGCGGGGCCGCCTGCACATGACGCCGATGATCGTGGTGCTCATCGCGATCGGCACCACGGACCTCGTCTTCGCGCTCGACTCGATCCCGGCGATCTTCGGCCTGACCTCCGAGCCCTACCTGGTGTTCACCGCGAACGTGTTCGCGCTGATGGGGCTGCGCCAGCTGTACTTCCTGATCGGGGGCCTGCTGGACCGGCTGGTGTACCTGTCGATCGGCCTCAGCGTGGTGCTCGGCTTCATCGGCGTGAAGCTGTTCCTGGAGGCGCTGGCCGACAACAACCTGCCGTTCGTCAACGGCGGCGAGCCCGTCGGGTGGGCCCCGCACATCGGCATCGAGCTGTCACTGGCTGTCATCATCGGCACCCTCGCAATCACGACCATCGCTTCACTGGTCAAGTCGAAGCGCGACGCGCGTGCAGGGAGCGCACAACCAGACAAAACTCACAACGCCTCCTAATGCCGTGTCGGGGCTCGCGCTGAGCGTGAATCAGCGCGAGTATGGGGTACCACGGCGGGGCAGGTGATGCATCTTGCACGAAATGACGCAGCGGGGCCAACTTACGGCTCCGGCGGTGTTGTGTCCGTTCGCGCCACGAATCTCACCGCACGCCGACGCCGTGCAGCGCTGGTCGCTGCACTGGGCGACCCGGCACGGCCTGCTCGACCGGCCCGGGGCCCGCGCGGCCTTCGCGCGGGCCCGGTTCGCCAACCTGATGGCCAGGGCACACCCGCACGCCGGCGAGGCCGAGCTGCGCCTGGCCACCGCCTGGCTGATCAGCATCTTCGTCCTCGACGACCTGCTGGAGCGCGCCCTGGTGCGCGACCCCGAGCCGGCCCAGGCCGCGGTCGCCGAGGTCGTGAGCCTGCTGCGCGACCAGCAGCCGGCCCCGATCCTGTCCACCGCGCTCGGCCGGCCGCTCGCCGGCGCGCTGAGCGAGGTGTGGCGGCGCACCGAGCCGCGGGTCGGCCCGGCGTGGCGGGAGCGCTTCGTCGCGAACGTCGCGGACTACCTGGCCGGCACGCTGTGGGAGGCCGGCAACCGGGCCGCGGACCGCCCGCCGCTGCTGGAGGAGTATCGCCGGATGCGCCACCGCAGCGCGGCCACCGACATGTTCTTCGACCTGATCGAGCCGATGCACGGCATCGAGCTGCCGCAGGCGCTGCTCGACGACCCCGACTTCGTCACGGCGCGGCGGACCGCCGGCACGGTCATCGGGATCTTCAACGACCTGATCTCGTGGCCGAAGGAGGCCGCGATCGGCGACCACCACAACATCGTCTTCGCGTTCCAGCACGAGCGGCGGCTACCGCTGCCGGACGCGGTCGCCGCCGCCGTCGCCGAGCACGACGAGCGGATGCTCGAGTTCCAGGTCGCCCGAGACCGGCTCGAGACCCGCTACTGGGACGACCGCACGGCGGTCATCGGCATCGGCGACCTGGTCCACTGGATCCGCGCCAACGTGGACTGGTCGATGGAGTCGGGCCGCTACGTCGCGGCCGAGCCGCCCGTCCAGCGACACCCCACCGACTGATCCTCAGGCGTGCGCCCGCTTGCGGGCCACGCGCTCGCGGTCCTTCTGGTCGAGCATGACCTTGCGGATGCGGACTGCCTGGGGCGTGATCTCCACGCACTCGTCCTCGCGGCAGAACTCGAGCGCCTGCTCCAGCGACAGCTTCCGCGGCGGGATCAGCTTCTCGGTCTCATCGGCCGCGGACGAGCGCATGTTGGTGAGCTTCTTCTCCTTGGTGATGTTGACGTCCATGTCGTCGGCCCGGGAGTTCTCACCGACGATCATGCCCTCGTACACCTCGGTCGCCGGCTCGACGAACATCGACCCGCGCTCCTGCAGGTTCATCATCGCGAACGGCGTGGCGACGCCGGAGCGGTCGGCGACGAGCGAGCCGGTGGCGCGGATGCGCAGTTCGCCATACCACGGCTCGTAGGACTCGAAAACGTGGTGCAGGATGCCGGTGCCGCGGGTGTCGGTGAGGAACTCGGTGCGGAAGCCGATCAGGCCACGCGCCGGAACCAGCCACTCCATGCGGATCCAGCCGGTGCCGTGGTTGACCATCTGCTCCATGCGGCCCTTGCGCGTGGCCAGCAGCTGGGTGATCGCGCCGAGATACTCCTCCGGGGAGTCGATCGTAAGCCGCTCGGTCGGCTCGTGGACCTTGCCGTTGATCTCCCGGGTGACCACCTGCGGCTTGCCGACGGTCAGCTCGTAGCCCTCGCGGCGCATCTGCTCCACCAGGATCGCCAGGGCCAGCTCACCGCGGCCCTGCACCTCCCAGGAGTCGGGGCGCTCGGTCGGCAGCACCCGCAGCGACACGTTGCCGACGAGCTCGCGCTCGAGGCGCTCCTTGACCAGCCGGGCGGTGACCTTCGCGCCCTTGACCTTCCCCGCCAGGGGGGAGGTGTTGGTGCCGATGGTCATCGAGATGGCCGGCTCGTCGACCGTGATGCGCGGCAGCGGCACCGGGTTTTCGGCGTCGGCGAGCGTGTCACCGATCATGATGTCGGCGATGCCGGCCACGGCGATGATGTCGCCCGGCCCGGCCTGCTCGGCCGGCTTGCGCTCCAGCGCCTCGGTCATCAGCAGCTCGGAGATCCGCACGCTGGTCTGCGTCCCGTCCGCACGACACCAGGCGACCGTCTGGCCCTTGCGGATCGTGCCCTGCCGCACCCGGCACAGCGCCAGGCGGCCCAGGAACGGCGACGCGTCAAGGTTGGTCACGTGGGCCTGCAGCGGCGCGTCCTCGTCGTAGGCGGGCGCCGGGATGCTGTCGAGCAGGGTGCGGAACAGCGGCTGCAGGCTGTCGCTGTCCTCGGGCACGGTGCCGTCCTTGGGCTGGGACAGCGACGCGATGCCGTCGCGGGCGCAGGCGTAGACGATCGGGAACTCGATCTGCTCCTCGTCGGCGTCGAGGTCGAGGAACAGCTCATACGTCTCGTCCACGACCTCCTTGATCCGCGCGTCGGGCCGGTCGACCTTGTTGATCACCAGGATGATCGGCAGCCGGGCCTTGAGCGCCTTGCGCAGCACGAACCGGGTCTGCGGCAGCGGCCCCTCGCTCGCGTCGACCAGCAGCACGACGCCGTCGACCATGGTCAGGCCGCGCTCGACCTCGCCGCCGAAGTCGGCGTGGCCCGGCGTGTCGATGATGTTGATCGTCACCGGCTCGCCGCCGTCCTGCGGGACGTAGCGCACGGCCGTGTTCTTGGCGAGAATGGTGATGCCTTTCTCGCGCTCGAGGTCCATGGAGTCCATGACCCGGTCGGTGAGTTCGGCGCGGGCATGGAACACGCCGGCCTGCCGCAACATCGCGTCGACGAGGGTGGTCTTGCCGTGGTCGACGTGGGCGATGATGGCCACATTGCGGAGGTCTGAACGGGTCTGCATATCCCCATTGTTCCAGGGACCCTTCGCCGCCCGTGCCCCGCTACGGCCGGTGTGACCTGACGAGCCGTGTCATCGGTTCGCGGGGCTGCGAGCGTCTCTTCATACGGCTAGCCTGATCGGCACGGGGAGGAGACTGAAATCGATGAGCCGCGACTTCCAGGAAGAGGACGACACCGCGGAGTTCGAGCGGCCGCGGTCCAGGCGACGGCTCGGCGTGATCCTGCTCAGCGTCGCGGTGGCCGTGGTCCTGGTCGGCTGCGGGGTGGTGGCGACGCTGCTCAAGGACGTCGGCCACGATCGGACGCCGGCGGCGGCGAGCGCGTCGAGGGACACCCCGTCGAAGGACACCCCGTCGATGCCGGTCGAGTCGTCGGCCTTCGCGCCACCGACGACCGAGGCACCGGCCGCGCTCGCCGAGAAGTCCTCGGCGCCGCCCAGCCGGGCCCCGTCCCCGACGAAGAAGCCGAAGGCGACCGAGACGACGCAGGCGCCGGCGCCGGCGCACTCGACCCCGCCCGGCTGCACCCCGAGCAGGGGCCCCGACCAGCTGCCGAAGGCGACCGTCAAGGGCTACCTGGACAAGGCCGCGACCACCCACTTCTGGGGCACCAAGACCAAGGTGGAGTATGCGGACATCCTCGTGCCGCAGCGACTGCTGTACGCGATCGCCGAGCAGGAGAGCGGCTGGCAGTCCGACATCAAGGCCTGCGACGGCGGCCTGGGCCTCATGCAGGTCATGCCGAACACCCAGAAGTTCGTGAACGACCGCTTCGGCACCGCCTGGGACCGCGCGAAACCGTCCGACAACGTGATGCTCGGCGCGAACTACCTCGCCTGGCTCATCGCGTTCTACGGCGACAGGATCGCCACGCAGCGCGGGACGGAGGCCAGTTACGACGCGTCGAACCCAGAACTGCTCAAACCGGTCATTTCTGCCTACAACTGGGGCACGGGCGGCGTTGAGCCCGGCATGGGAGCCTTCCCCAACGGCACGTATGTGCAGAACGTGCTCTACCTGATGGACCGCAGCCGCGCCGGCAACTACTGATCGTCGAACGTCGAGGGGCCCACGTCGGTGTAGCGGCCGGCGTCGCCGTCCCACTCGAACTGCCGCCCCTCGGAGCCGGCGCTGACGATCTTGCCGAACGCCGGGTAGCGCTCGACGAGCCACTCCAGGTCGGGCATGAGCAGCTCCCCCGCGTCGGCCAGCTGCTCGTCGGTCTCGTCCCCGACGAGCAGGTTCCAGCCGCTGGCCCGGCGCCCGTCGGGGGCGGGTGGCAACGTGGCGTCCTCCGGGTCGTGGTAGACGTATCCGGGGGTCAGCGACTCGTCCTCCACCAGCCGCCGCGACGCGAACGCGATCAAGTAACTCATGCGACAAGTATGGCCCTCGACTCGTCCGCCGAGGAGGCCCGGTCGGCGACGCCCGCCGACGACCAGCACGCCACCGCCGCCCGCCTCGCCGAACTCGTGCGGGCGCGACCGAAGCCGCTCGCCTTCATCGGCCGGGACCCGCCGCGGTAGCCGCGAGCGCGGCCGCCGGGATCGACCACAGTGGACGCTCGTGCGGGATCCGCTCCAGCACGCCGCCGGCGAACACGTCGTACAGCGGCAGCGTCCGCAGATGGACGTAGCCGATGTGGCAGTCGCAGCTGACGTTGGGGCAGGGCCGGGCGCCACGGCTGGCCGTCCACGACCCGTCGTACAGGTTGCCCAGCGGTTCCGGCACGAAGTGGCAGCGGCGCACCGTGCCGTCGCCCAGCACCGAGACCACGTCGTCGCCGGTGCGGCAGTCGCGGCCCAGCGACTCGTGCGGTCGCACACTGTAGCCGAACAGCGGGTCGATCGCGGTCCACGCCGCCTCCTCCGCGGCCGTGTACGCGTGGCCGTCGGCGGCGTTCACCCAGAGATACACCTCGGGGGGCAGGCGCGTGCGGAGGGCGATCGCGTCGCCGAGGTGCTCCGGCAGGCCGACGATCCCCACGGAGTGGCGGATCCCGTGGCGGTGCAGGGTCGCGCACGCCCACAGGAAGCGCTCAATGCTCGTCTGGCCCGGGTGGTACGTGCACCACAGCGCCAGCTTCGCCGGGTCCGCGGCGGCGACCCAGCCGAGGCGGGCGGACAGGTTGGTCTGGATCGCGGCCCGGCCGACGTGCGGCATCCGGGACAGCTCGACGAGGGCGTCGCGATACCACGACCGGGTGAGCCCCTCCCCCCATGGGGTGAACAGCACCTCGACCGGGGCGCGGGCCACCGCCGCCGACTCGTCGCGCACCCAGGCGACGAACCGCAGCAGTGCGGCCCGGTCGGCGCGCAGCCGCTCCGGCGGGTCGCGGCGCTTGGCGAATGGGCAGTACGGGCAGTCGTAGTTGCAGCTCGCGAGCGGCCCCCGATACAGGATCCTCATCGCGTCACGTGCCTGGCCATGGCGGTGCGGACACCGGCGGAGATCAGCCAGGGCCCGATCGCGTCGGAGTGCGCGAGCCCCTCGGCGGTGAGGCGGTGCCCGTCGAGGTAGCCGGCGTCGCGCAGCCGGGCCAGGGCCGGGAAGTCGTCGTCGACCGCGGTGCCGAACCGGGCCAGATACCGATCGGCGTCGAGCCCCTCGGCGCGCAGCAGCGACTTGAGCAGCCAGCGGCGACGCTGCTCGGTGCCGTCGAGAGCGAAGCCGACCTCGGCGGCGTCGAAGTCCCACTCCGGCCGGGACAGGTAGTCGTCGAGGATGCCACGCACCTGCCGCACGCCGACGGCGTAGTCGAACGAATAGTGCAGGGCCGAGGTGTACGAGCGGGCGCCGCAGCCGAGCCCGACCATGCCGTCGTCCTGGCAGCAGTACCCGGTCTCGTCCGGTGCCGGCTCGACACCCGCCGCGTCGCGCCGCCGGAACTGCCGCATCGACAGCTGCTCGTAGCCGGCGCCGGTGAGCCGGGCGACGGCGTGGCGGTAGAGCTCGAGCCGCTGCGCGTCCCACCGCGGGTCTCCCCCGCCATCGGATCGCCTGCCGAGCCCGGTCATCGGCCGCACGTACAGCGGGTAGAGGTACAACTCCTCGGGACGCCACCGCAGCGCGGTGGTGAGCGACGCCTCCCAGGTCTCTCGGGTCTGACCCGGGATGCCGTAGATGAGATCGAGATTGAGCTCGGCGTCCCCGGCGGTGCGGATCGCGGCGAGCGCCCGGTCGACCTCGGCGCGCTTCTGCGGGCGGCCGGCGGCGTGCGCCTCGGCGTCGAGGAAGCTCTGCACGCCGATGCTGATCCGGGTGGCGCCCCGCTCGACCAGCACCGCGAGCCGGTCGGCGGTCGCGGTGGCCGGCGAGGTCTCCACCGACATCGGCACGGCCCGCAGGTCGGCGCCGGTGGCGTCCTCGAGCAGGTCGAACAGCTCGGTCAGCCGGCCGGCGCTCAGGTACGTCGGGGTGCCGCCCCCGATCGCCGCCCGCGCGTACCGGGCGCCGGGGATGGCGGCCGCGACCCGGCGGGCCTGCCGGCGCAGCTGCGCCAGGTAGGCGTCGACCTGCCCCTCGGGCGGGTTGGCCCGCGTGAACAGGTTGCAGAAGCCGCAGCGCATCTCGCAATACGGGACGTGCGCGTAGAGGAACAGCGCGCCCGTGTCCTCTCCGGCCCACACGTCGGCGAGGCGGGGCCGCGGGTCGAGCGGCCGGTAGGCGGTCTTGTGCGGATACGCGTAGAGGTATCCCTGATACGGCGAGCCGAGGTTCACCACGCGCCGGCCTCCAGCGTGAACTCCGCATACGGCACGGTCCACACGACGTCGTGCGCGAAGCGGTGCCCGGTGTGGCCGCCCTCGCCGTA
The DNA here is from genome assembly GCF_040300025.1 of Dactylosporangium sp. NPDC000555. Lineage (NCBI taxonomy): Bacteria > Bacillati > Actinomycetota > Actinomycetes > Micromonosporales > Micromonosporaceae > Dactylosporangium > Dactylosporangium sp. NPDC000555. The sequence goes on from NZ_JBEPDB010000037.1 coordinate 17,333, forward strand.
GGCGGTGCCGTGGTCGCTGCAGAGGATCACGCGGCACGGGCGGCCGCGCGACGCGACGAGGTGCAGCAGCGTCGGCAGGTGCCGGTCGACGTATTCCAGTGCCGCGCCGTGCGAGGCGAGACAGTCCCGCGCCGCGCCGGGCAGGTAGTGCCGGTTCGGCTGGTGGATCGCGGCGACGTTGACGAACGTGAACACCGGCAGCGCTCGAGCTGCCGGCGGCAGCACCCGCGCCAGCCGCTCCAGCTGCGCCTCGAAGCACGTCGGGTCGGTCACGCCGAACGCCTCCTCCCAGTGCGCCTCGTCGAACAGCCCCGGCAGGACCGTGCCCTGCGCCGAGGTCATCGCGAAGAACCCGACGCCGCCGAGGCAGATCGTGTGGTAACCCTCGGCGCGCAGGCCGGTGACCACGTCCGGCGCGTCGAACACCCAGGTGTCGGCGCCGACGGTGGTGCTGCCCGGGAAGCGCGCCGCGAACGGCCGCTCGTGCGGCCCCGGTGCGGCGGGCGTGGGCAGGAACCCGCCGAAGAACGCGTGGTGGGCCGCGTAGGTGAACGACGCCGGGGTGTGCCGCCGCTCCCACGCCCCGCCGGGCAGCACCCGGGCCAGGTTGGGCGTGCGGTCACGGGCGAGCAGGTCGGCGGCGACGTCGTAGCGCAGCGTGTCGAGGGTGACGAACAGTAGGTCGTGACTGCCGAGGAGCGACCTCATGCGACCACCGCCGCTGTGAGCGCCGCGACCTCGGCCTCATATGTGTCCCGCCCGTCGACGAGCAGGCCGGGCAGCAGGTCGCCGAACGCGTTGACCTCCGCCACCGCGTGCGAGCCGAAGCCCGGCGCGAACATCAGGTCGACGCCGGCGTGCAGGCTGCCCGGGAAGCAGGCCGCGGCCCGCTCGCAGGTCTCCATCGCCTCCGCCCACCGCCGCTGTCCCGCCGCAGCCCGGATCGCGGCCAGGTCGCCGCGGGCGTTACCCAGGTGCAGGTTGGTCAGCGGGGACCGGCTGGTGCGCGCCACCACGTGGCTCGCCCGCCCGGCGATGACGACCACCCGCAGGTCGAACACCCGCCCCTCGTGCGACGCCTTCGGAAACCAGCGCTCGACGTGCAACCCGTCGGCGCCGAGCCGGTCGATGATCGCGGCGACGTGCCGCTCGTCGGTGTAGTGGTGGACCCGCAGCTCGTTGAACAACCGCCCGCCGTCCAGCGCCGCCGAGGTGTAGGCACTCACCCGGCCCGGGCCGAGGGCCAGGGCCACCACCCCGGACGCCGAGCTGCCGTGGGCCGGCTTGACGAACACCCGGCCCCACCCGGCCGCGCGGACCTGCTCGTAGTCCCGCGCGGCGAACCCGTCGGGCACCGGCACGCCACGATCGCGCAGCAGCGCGTGGCAGCGGCGCTTGTCGAACATGACCGCCAGGTCACCGACCGGCGGCTGCACCGGGCCGCTCGCGCGACGCCGCACCCGCCGGGCCGCCTCGAGCAAGCCCGCGTACCACGCGGCGAGGCCGACGATCTCGCCATGCTCGGCCGGGCGGTCGGCGCCGCGCAGCAGCCGGTCGACCTCGGCGTCCTCGCCCGGCGACTCCAGCCGGACCGTCGAGCCGGGCGCGATGTCGAACCGGTCCGCGCACACGTCGCGCCAGTCGACGAACGCCGGCTCGGGCAGCCTGGCCGCGACGGCGGCGGCGCGGAACAGCTCCACGCGCCGATGGCCGCGGATCCCGATCACCGTCAGCGGCGCAGTCATGGTGCTCACTCCATGACCGACACGTATCGGAAGCCGTCCTCGTCGGCGCCCTGCTCGTCGGAGACGTCGACGGCGGCTCCGGGCAGCTCCTGCTGGAACCGCGCGGCGACGTCCTCGGACATGAAATGGTGGGACAGGTCCAGCGAGCGCAGGTGGGTCAGTGGCTGGCCGAGCAGCAGCGCCTCGGCGCCGGCGTCGGACAGCGCACCCATCGACAAGTCCAGGCTGCGCAGCCGGGCCACGACGGGCGCGGCGGCGAGCGCCTCGGCGAGCTGGTCGGCGATCTCGGCGTTGCGCAGGGCGAGGCGGCGCAGCGCGGGCAGCTCCGCGCCGGACAGGATCGGCGCGAAGTCCTCGATCGTGGCGTCGGCGCCGTACTCCTGCACGCCCAGCCACAGCTCGAGGTCCTCCAGGGCCGGGAACGACGAGTCGCACAGGCCGCGGACGAACGCGGCCGGCAGGCCGCCGCTCTCCACGCTCAGCTCGCGCAGCCGCCGGTGGCGCACCGGGGCGAGCCGCAGCCCGTCGGCGCCACGGATGTGCAACACCTCCAGGGCCGGGAACGCGCCGAGCAGCGGCGCATACTCGCTCTGGTTGATCCACGAAATCTCGCACTCCTCGTGGGTCATCTCGCCCACGAACAGGGCCCGCAGGCTGGGCAGCCGGTCCCGCGCGGCGATCAGCAGATGCAGCGGCGGCACGTCGGAATGCGGCTCGCCCCATGACCCGATCACCAGCGCCCGCACCGTCGCGCCGCCGACCGCGTCGAGCAGCGCGTCCAGCGTGGCGGCGAACCGGTCCTCGCCGTCGCCGAAGTCGACGCCGATGCGCCACGCGACGTCCTGGCCGGCCCGGCGGGCGTCGCGGCGGCCCACCGGGCCGGGCTCGAAGCGCCGCACGGGAAGGCCCGCGAACGAGGTGATGTTGCCGCCGATCGTCATGGCCGGGACGTTAGCAGCACCCTCCGACAATTCCGGGTGCGCGAACCGGGAGCAGCGGCGACGCAAGATCGAAGCCCTCGGAGGCCGCCGGCCGGGCACGGTCTACCCTTGTCGGATGGTTCTGGAAGTCGCTCTGATCGACGTGCAGGAAGGCCGCGAGGACGAGTTCGCGGCCGCGTACCGCAAGGCCTACGAGGTCCTCGCCTCCACCCCCGGCCTGCGCTCGGTGCGCATGACCCGGGGCATCGAGAGCGCGTCGCGCTTCGTGCTGCTCGTCGAGTGGGACTCGGTGGAGGCGCACCTGGACAACTTCCGGGCCACCGAGCGCTTCACCCAGTGGCGCGGGCTCATCGGCCCGTACTTCGACGGCGCGCCCCGCGTGGAGCACTTCACCGACGTCGAGCCCTAACCCTGGTCGCCGGCCTTCTTGTAGACGATGAAGTCCAGGTTCGCGGAGTAGACAGCGCCGTTGACCAACTCGCCGGCGCGGGTCATGAACCAGGCGTACCGATCCTCGCTGGTGCGCACGCAGACCTTCGAGCCCGGCAGGAGGCTCGCCAGGACGACCTGACCGGTCCACTGCCCCGCCGGCACCGCCGAGCAGGTGGCCAGCGACGGGGTGTCGCTGGTGAGCAGCACCGCGAGCCTGGCGCCGTTGGCCGCAGACAGGCCGATCACACCGGCCGTCACGTCCGCTCCGGCGGTCTGCTTGCTGCCGGTGTCGAAGTCGTACGCCTCGTCGGGCTGCCCGGCCAGGACCGCGAGTTGCGCCGTCCCGGCGCGCAGCACAGCGGTGGCCGGCAGCGCGGCAGGCGGCGCGGAGGCGCCCGCGCTCGGGCCGGCCGCACCGCTCGGATCGGCGCTCGGGCCGGCGCTGGGCCAGGCGCTCGCGGAGGCACCACCGGCACCGCCGCCGTTGGCGCTGCCGCTCGGCATCGCGCTCGGGTCGGCCACGGGCAGGGCCGGCTTCCCCGTCGGCGCGCCCGGCGACTGCGTGGTGGAGCCGGTGCCGTCCTTCGCGGAGTCGTCGCGGGTCGCCAGCACCCCACCGGCGGCCGCGATGACGAGGACGACCAGCCCGACGAGCAGGACGGCGATCCGCCCCTTTCGCGAGGTGCGCGCCACGGGTTCCGGTTCCTCCGCCGGCGGAGGAACCGGCGCGGACTCTTCCACCGGCGCGGCCGCCTGGCGCGGCACGACCGCATATGCGGATGTCGGCCAGCCGGACCCGCCGTCCAGCGGCGAGTCGGACATCCAGCCGCGCCGGCTCGCGGGCCGAGGTGGCGAACCGTTCACCTGGTCGTGGCTGTGCTCCGTCGGCGGATCCTGCCGTGGGGGGTGTCCCGGCTCCATGCAGCGTGTCCTTCTGGTCCTGGCAGATGTGCAGTTGCCCGGCAGAGTATCGCTGACCGCGACGGCTTGCGCCACGGCGGAAAGGGCCCTCTCAGCGTGCCAGCATCTGCACGACCGCGGTGGCACCCGTGGCCGTATACCAGCCGCTCACGGCGAGTATGCCCAGCACGGCCGCGGTGGCGAGGAACGCCATCGCCTCGGTGGTCGACTGCCGTCTCGTGCGCACGCGGCGGTGCCGCGCGCGACGCGCGGGACCGCAACCTTCCGCTGCCGGACCGCTACCGTTCGGCATGAAGCCTGCCCAGTCGCGGCGCGCCAGGCCCGGCCGGCCCAGGCTGTGTCGCCCCACTGTCATGATCGCCCCCCGGGATCTCGCTTGAGTCGGAAGTTATCTTGACAAACCTCGCAATCCGTGCAGACCACGCCGCGCCACCCCGGCGCGGGCGCACGATTCACCTTCCGGTGTGATTGCCCCATGAGGATGGTTGGGCTGACCGGCGGCATCGGCGCCGGCAAGAGCGCGGTCGCGGCCCGGCTGGCGGCGCTCGGCGCGGTGATCGTGGACGCCGACCGGCTGGCCCGGGAGGTGGTCGCGCCGGGCACGGAGGGCCTGGCCCGGGTCGTCGAGGCGTTCGGGCCGTTGGTACTCGCCGCGGACGGCTCGCTCGACCGGGCGGCGCTGGCGCGGGTGGTCTTCGCCGACGACGACGCCCGCCGGCGACTGGAGGAGATCACGCATCCGCTGGTGCGGCAGCGGACGGCCGAGCTCATCGCGGCGGCGCCCGGCGACGCGGTTGTGGTCAACGACGTGCCGCTGATCGTGGAGAAGGGCATGGCCGGCCTGTACGAGCTGGTCATCGTCGTATTCGCCCCGCTCGGGACGAGGCTGGACCGGTTGACGCGGCTGCGCGGGATGAGCCGGGACGAGGCGATGGCGCGCATCGCGAAGCAGGCGACCGACGAGCAGCGCCGAGCGGTCGCGGACATCGCGATCGACAACGACGGGACGCCGGAGGAACTGGATCGGGCCGTCGCGGCCGCGTGGGAGCGCATCAGGTCCGCCTGACGCCGATTTCCCGCCAGTCGTACCTCGTGACGCACGCTCTCCGCGCTGCCCTTCGCCGCCCGCAGCGCCATCCAGCCGCACCTCTGGCCCGCGCCGCCGACGATCGTCCCGCGCCCTGTTGCGTTGGCGTCGAGCGACATCGTGTCCTCCATGATCACGGAGTAAAATGCACACGGGGCAGCACATTCGCTCCGTGACCATGGAGAACCCCGTGCACTGTGGGCTCCGGGCGCATGACCACGGAGACTTTGCTCGCGGACTGCCGCTGCCAGCCAATTGACGGTCGCTCATAGGCGCTCGCGGCGGCCGGTCGCGCGCTGCGCGCGATCCCGCCTCGGTGCGCTCGCCGGCCGTGACGGGCCGGGGCTGCAACCGGGCGCCGGGAGGGCCGGCGTGATGGGCCGGCCTGCTCTCCGGTCGGCCGCCGCGAGCGGCCTACGACGTCTACCGTAGACCGGTGATGTTTCCCACACAATCGTCAAGCTGAATACGATCGAGCACCCAGGGCGAGGATCCGGAAAATGTCATACCCCCCGCGTACGGTTGGGGTCATGGCGCTCGACATCCCACGCTTGGACCGCCGTTTCGAGGTGGTCAGCGAGTACAAGCCTTCCGGCGACCAGCCCGCGGCGATCGACGCGCTCGCCAAGCGGGTGCGGGCCGGCGACCGGCACACCGTGCTGCTCGGCGCGACCGGCACCGGCAAGAGCGCGACCACGGCCTGGCTGGTGGAGCGGTTGCAGCGCCCGACGCTGGTGCTCGCCCACAACAAGACCCTGGCCGCGCAGCTGGCCAAGGAGTTCCGCGATCTGATGCCGCACAACGCGGTGGAATATTTCGTCAGCTACTACGACTACTACCAGCCCGAGGCCTACATCCCGCAGACCGACACCTACATCGAGAAGGACTCGTCGATCAACGAGGAGGTCGAGCGGCTGCGGCACTCGGCGACCATGAGCCTGCTGACCCGCCGCGACGTCATCGTGGTCGCGACCGTGTCGGCGATCTACGGCCTCGGCACGCCGGAGGAATACCTGGACCGGGCCGCGAAGGTCAGCGTCGGCGAGGAGGTCGAGCGCGACAAGCTGCTGCGACGCCTGGTCGACATCCAGTACACACGCAACGACCTGGCGTTCAACCGTGGCACGTTCCGGGTCCGCGGCGACACGCTGGAGATCATCCCGGCCTACGAGGAGCTCGCGATCCGCATCGAGTTCTTCGGCGACGAGGTCGAGCGCCTGTCCTACCTGCACTCGCTCACCGGCGACGAGATCCGCCAGACCGACTCCCTGCTGATCTTCCCCGCGACGCACTACGCGGCCGGCCCCGAGCGCATGGAGCGGGCCATCGCCGCTATCGAGGCGGAGCTGGAGGAGCGGCTCGCCGAGCTCGACCGGGAGGGCAAGCTGCTTGAGGCGCAGCGGCTGCGGATGCGCACCACCTACGACATCGAGATGATGCGGCAGGTCGGGTTCTGCAACGGCATCGAGAACTACTCCCGCCACATCGACGGCCGGGAGGCCGGCAGCCCGCCGCACTGCCTGCTCGACTACTTCCCCGACGACTTCCTGACCGTCATCGACGAGTCGCACGCCACCGTGCCGCAGATCGGCGGGATGTATGAGGGGGACGCCTCCCGCAAGCGCACGCTCGTCGAGCACGGCTTCCGGCTGCCCAGCGCGCAGGACAACCGCCCGCTGCGCTTCGACGAATTCGAGGAGCGGGTCGGCCAGGCGGTGTATCTGTCGGCCACGCCCGGCCCGTGGGAGCTGGGCAAGACCCACGGCGATGTCGTCGAGCAGGTGATTCGCCCGACCGGCCTGGTCGACCCGGAGGTCGTGCTCAAGCCGACCAAGGGCCAGATCGACGACCTCATGCACGAGATCAAGCTGCGCACCGATCGCGACGAGCGGGTCCTGGTCACCACGCTGACCAAGAAGATGGCCGAAGACCTCACCGACTACCTCCTCGAGCACGGCATCCGGGTCCGCTATCTGCACTCGGAGGTCGACACGCTGCGCCGGGTGGAGCTGCTGCGGGAGCTGCGCCGCGGCGAGTTCGACGTGCTCGTCGGCATCAACCTGCTCCGCGAGGGCCTCGACCTGCCCGAGGTGAGCCTGGTGGCGATCCTCGACGCGGACAAGGAGGGCTTCCTGCGCTCGGGCACCAGCCTCATCCAGACCATCGGCCGGGCGGCGCGCAACGTCTCCGGTCAGGTGCACATGTATGCGGACAAGATGACCCCGTCAATGGCCCACGCGATCGACGAGACCAACCGCCGGCGCGACAAGCAGGTCGCATACAACAAGGCCAACGGCATCGATCCGCAGCCTCTACGCAAGAAGCTGGGCGACATCCTCGACGACATCTATCGCGAGGCCGAGGACACGGCCGGCGCCGTGAGCGGCCACGGCCCGGGCGGCGCCGTCGTGATCGGCGGCGGACGCCAAATGAGCCGCGGAAAGTCCCCGGAGGGCACCCGCGCCCGCCAGAAGGGCGGCGGCACCAAGGGCGCGGCGGCCACCGCCGGCGCCCCGTCCGCCCCTGCCCGCGCAGGCATGGCTCGCGCCGAGCTCGCCGGCCTGATCCAGGACCTGAACGAGCAGATGCTGTCCGCGGCCCGCGAGCTCCAGTTCGAGCTGGCCGCCCGCATCCGCGACGAGGTATCCGAACTGAAGAAGGAACTCCGTGCCATGGACGTAGCCGGCGTGAAGTAGGCCGACACCGCACCCTCCGCGCGTCCCCAGGACCATGCCCGGCCTGGGGCCCCGGGACGCTCCGGACCCGGCCCTCAGGTGCCGGGTGGCCGCCGAAGGCGGGGCGTCTGGGGGCGCCAGAGCCGCGCTCGCTGGACGTCGGCCTGGTCGTCACCGCGTATGGCCGTTTTGCCCCGCGCCCCGCCGCTCGTTGCGACCCCGACCCAGACTGCGGCGCAACCGCTGTCATCGCCAGGAGCCGTCCAGGCGCGCACCGAAGCCCGGGCGACGCCGCGCCGTGGCCGCACCGCCGCTGCGGATGGCCTCACCCTGCGCCGGAGGCCAGGCTCGCCGATCGTTGCGACCCCAACCCAGCGCCGCGGCCCATCGCGGGTCATCGCCACGGCCGGCGCGGGCGCACCCAGGCGTATCGCGGCCGCGCCGCGACCGCGGGGGGCGGAATGGGAAAAGCCCCGGACCCTTGCGGGCCGGGGCTTTTCGCTATGGCGATGCTGGTGTCAGCTCTTGCCGCCGGCGAGCTTCTCGCGCAGGGCGGCCAGGGCCTCGTCCGTGGCCAGGGTGCCCGAGGGCTCCTCCGGCGCGCGGGCCGCGGTCGGGGTCGACGTGGACACCGAGCCCGTGGCCGGGGCGGCCGCGGCCGGCTCGGCGGTGGCGTCGGCCTGGCGGGCGGTCTGCACCTGCTTGGTGTGAGCCTCCCAGCGCTGGCGGGCTTCAGCGTACTGCTGCTCCCACGCCTCGCGCTGCTTCTCGAAGCCGGGCATCCACTCGGCGGTCTCCGGGTCGAAGCCCTCCGGGTAGATGTAGTTGCCCTGCTCGTCGTAGGTGGCCGACATGCCGTAGAGGGTCGGGTCGAAGTGCTCCTCGCCCTCGACGAAGCCCTCGTTGGCCTGCTTGAGCGACAGCGAGATCCGGCGGCGCTCCAGGTCGATGTCGATGACCTTGACCATGACGTCGGAGCCGACCTGGACGACCTGCTCCGGGATCTCCACGTGCCGCTCGGCCAGCTCGGAGATGTGCACCAGGCCCTCGATGCCGTCGTCGACCCGCACGAACGCGCCGAACGGAACGAGCTTGGTGACCTTGCCCGGCACGATCTGCTGAATCGCGTGGGTCCGGGCGAACTGCCGCCACGGGTCCTCCTGGGTCGCCTTCAGCGACAGGGAGACGCGCTCACGGTCCAGATCGACGTCGAGGACCTCGACCTCCACCTCCTGGCCGACCTCGACCACCTCGGACGGGTGATCGATGTGCTTCCAGGACAGCTCGGAGACGTGGACCAGGCCGTCGACACCACCGAGGTCGACGAACGCACCGAAGTTGACGATCGAGGACACAACGCCCTTGCGGACCTGGCCCTTCTGCAGCTTGTGCAGGAACTCGGTGCGGACCTCGGACTGGGTCTGCTCGAGGTAGGCGCGACGCGACAGAACCACGTTGTTGCGGTTCTTGTCCAGCTCGATGATCTTCGCCTCGAGCTCACGGCCCACATACGGCTGCAGGTCGCGCACCCGGCGCATCTCGACCAGGGAAGCGGGCAGGAAGCCACGCAGGCCGATGTCGAGGATCAGGCCGCCCTTGACGACCTCGATGACCGAGCCACGGACGACGCCGTCGTCCTCCTTGATCTTCTCGATCGTGCCCCACGCGCGCTCGTACTGCGCACGCTTCTTCGACAGGATCAGGCGGCCTTCCTTGTCCTCCTTCTGGAGAACCAGGGCCTCGATGTGGTCACCGACCGACACGACCTCAGCAGGGTCGACATCATGCTTGATCGACAGCTCGCGCGAGGGGATGACACCCTCGGTCTTGTAGCCGATGTCGAGCAGGACCTCGTCCCGATCGACCTTGACGACGGTGCCTTCGACGATGTCGCCGTCATTGAAGTACTTGATGGTCTCGTCGATCGCGGCGAGGAAAGCCTCCTCGGAACCGATGTCGTCGATGGTGACCTTGTTGCTGCTGGCGCTCGAGGTGGCCTCGATGCTGCTCGTCATGTGGGCTGTTGCTCCGGTCGGTGGATTTGCCTGGTGAACCTAGCGCGCTCCCGCGGACCCGTCGTCGGGCACAACCCGCCTGCCGCAGTGCAGGATCAACGCATTGGAAGCTCAGGATGTGTTCGGCGACCGTGAGCCTGCTCCATGCCGAGGCGCACAAACCCACGAGTGCACCGATCAGCCTACCCTGCGCAATACCACATGGTCCAACCCTCCCCCAGACCCGATCTGCCGACTTTGCCAGGGCCTACCGTTGCTCCTCATGGAATCGTCACCTGACGCAGGCGTCACACGACGCGCCGTGAGTCCCGCCGAGAGCCGCCGGGCCAGCCGGCGATGGTGGGACGACGACGCCGACGCCTACCAGGAGGAACACGGTCCCTTCCTGGGCGACGTGGACTTCGTGTGGTGCCCGGAGGGGCTGCGCGAGGCCGACGCCCGCCTGCTCGGCGACGTGGCCGGCAAGCGCGTGCTCGAGATCGGCTGCGGCGCCGCGTCCTGCTCGCGCTGGCTCAGGACTCAGGGCGCGGACGTCGTGGCGTCCGACCTGTCGGCCGGCATGCTCCGCCACGCCCGCGACGGCGTCACCCGATCGGGTGTCGAGGTGCCCCTCCTGCAGGCCGACGCGAACGCCCTGCCGTTCGCCGACGGTGTATTCGACATCGCCTGCACGGCCTTCGGCGCCGTGCCCTTCGTGGCCGACTCGGCCCGCGTCATGCGCGAGGTCTACCGGGTCCTGCGGCCCGGCGGCCGCTGGGCCTTCTCCGTCACCCACCCGATGCGCTGGGTGTTCCTCGACGACCCGGGCGAGGGCGGCCTGGTCGCGGTCCACTCCTACTTCGACCGCCGCGCGTACGTCGAGGAGGACGACCGCCACGTCGCCACCTATGTCGAGCAGCACCGCACCTTGGGCGACCGCATCCGCGAGCTGGTCTCCGCCGGCTTCGTGCTCAACGACCTCATCGAGCCGGAATGGCCCGACCACCACCAGCAGACGTGGGGTCAATGGAGCCCGCTACGAGGCCGGATCTTCCCGGGCACGGCGATATTTGTCGCCAATAAACCCGCATAAAATCACACATTTCAGAATTCGTCCCTAACAAATCCCCCCGCGTCGGCCGAAGCTACGAGGACGAGGCCCGAAACACGAGGGCGCGCCCCCGAGGACACGAAAGCCGAAGTCACCGGGGGCCGGAGAAGGGCATGAGCCGACGCCCCAGCACGACCAGCCGACGAGACCCGGCCCACCGGGCCAAGACGCACGGCATCACCCGAGACATCACTCCGCCGGCCGACGCCCAGCCAAGAACCAGCGCGTCGCACACCTGACGAAGACCAGCCGAGGCCCACCCGACGAAGAACCAGCGGACGGGCGGGCCGACGCACACCAAGCCGGCCGCCCAACCGAAGACCACGCAACGGCACCGGCAAGACCAGCCCAACCCGCCGACCAAGAACCAGCCGACGGGCGGGGCCGGTGGGAGACCGAGCCGGCCGCTCGGCCGAAACGAGTCAGCGGCATAGGCGGCAGAGAACAGCCAGACCCGCCGGCGGCGGAACGGCCGGCGGGACGGACGAGAGCGGGGCGGGGCGGGGAAGCCCTGGAGGAGCGTCAGTGGTCGGCGGCGTTCCAGTCCCTTCCGACGCCCACGGAGACGCCGAGCGGCACGTCCAGCGGGTAGGCGCCGCCCATCTGCTCGCGCACCAGGGCCTCCACGGCCTCGCGCTCGCCCGGGGCGACCTCGAACACCAGCTCGTCGTGGACCTGCAGGAGCATGCGCGAGCGCAGGCCGGAGGAGCGAAGGGCCGCGTCGACGCGCAGCATCGCGACCTTGATGATGTCGGCGGCGGAGCCCTGGATCGGGGCGTTGAGCGCCATCCGCTCGGCCATCTCGCGGCGCTGGCGGTTGTCGCTGTTGAGGTCCGGCAGGTATCGCCGGCGGCCGAGCACCGTCTCGGTGTAACCGTCGCGGCGCGCCTGGGCGACGATCTGGCGCAGATAGTCGCGCACCCCGCCGAACGTGGCGAAATACTCCTCCATGAGCACCGTCGCCTCGGCCGGGCTGATGCCGAGCTGGGTGCCCAGGCCGTAGGAGGACAGCCCGTAGGCCAGGCCGTAGTTCATCGCCTTGATCTTGCGGCGCTGGTCGGGGACGACGTCGCCGACGGGGACTGAGAACACCGACGAGGCGGTGGCGGCGTGGAAGTCGAAGCCGGAGTTGAACGCCTCGATCAGCGCCTCGTCCTTCGACATGTGCGCCATGATGCGCATCTCGATCTGGCTGTAGTCGGCGGTCAGCAGCGTCTCATACCCCTCGCCGACGACGAACGCCCGGCGGATGCGCCGCCCCTCCTCGGTGCGGATCGGGATGTTCTGCAGGTTGGGGTCGGTGCTGGAGAGCCGGCCGGTGGCGGCGACCGTCTGGAAATACGTCGTGTGGATGCGCCCGTCGTCGCTGATCGACTTGAGCAGCCCGTCGACGGTGGTCTTGAGCTTGGCCACGTCCCGGTGGCGCAGCAGGTGCTCCAGCAGCGGGTGCTGCGTCTGCGCGAAGAGCCCCTGCAGCGCGTCGGCGTCGGTCGTGTAGCCCGTCTTGATCTTCTTGGTCTTCGGCAACCCGAGCTCGTTGAACAGGATCTCCTGCAGCTGCTTGGGCGAGCCGAGGTTGAACTCGCGCCCGATCACGCCGTAGGCGCTCTGCGCCGCGCCCTTCACCCCGGCCGCGAACTGCGCCTCCAGCTCGCTGAGGTATTCGGTGTCGGCCGCGATCCCGGCCCGCTCCATCTCCGCGAGCACGTTGACCAGCGGCAGCTCGACCTCGGCGAGCAGCCTGGCCGAGGAGTCGCCGTCGCGGTGCAGCTCCTCGTCGATGGCCTCGGCGAGGTCGAGCGTGGCCCGGGCGCGCAGCATCAGGTTTTCCTCTGCCTCGCCGGTGTTGCCGCCCAGCCCATCGAGGGTGAGCTGGCCGTTGTCGGGCGCGTCGACGCGCAGCTCGCGCTTGAGGTAGCGCAGGGCGAGGTCGTTGAGGTCGTAGGAACGCTGGTCGGGGCGGGCGAGATAGGCCTCCAGGGCGGTGTCGGAGGCCACCCCGTTCAGGTCCCAGCCGCGCGCCAGGAACGCGAGCCGGGCCGGCTTCACCTCGTGCAGCACCTTGAACCGGTCGTCGGCGGCGAGCCACGCGCCGACGGCGGCGTCGTCGGCCGCGTCGAGCTCGGTGGGGTCGAACCACGCGGCCGGCCCGTCGGCGGCGGCGAGCGCGATGCCGGTCAGCGAGCCGGTGCCGCGGCCGAACTGCCCGACGACGGCGACGCCGACCCGGATGCCGGGCGGGGCGTGCTCGCCGAGCCAGGCCCCGACGCCGCCGTGCAGCACCTCGCCGGACAGCTCGAAGCCGGACTCCGCCTCGGGCTCGACGGCTTCGAGATACTGATACAACCGGTCGCGCAGCACCCGGAACTCCAGCGAGTCGAACACCTGGTGCACGGCCTCGCGGTCCCAGCCGTGCCAGCGCAGGTCCTGCGGGCCGATGGGCAGCTCGAGCCCGTCGACGAGCTCGTTGAGCTCGTAGTTGCGCATGACCTCGGCGAGGTGGGCGCGCACGTTCTCCCCGGCCTTGCCCTTGATCTCGTCGACCCGGGCGATGATCCCGTCGAGGCCGCCGAACTGGAGGATCCACTTGGCGGCGGTCTTGTCGCCGACGCCGGGGACGCCGGAGAGGTTGTCGCTGTCCTCGCCGACGAGCGCGGCCTTGTCGCGATACCGCGCCGGCGGGATCCCGTAGCGCTCCTCGACCTTCGCCGGGGTCATCCGGTCCATCTCGGTGACGCCGCGCTTGAGATACAGGACGGTGACGGCATCGCTGACCAGCTGGAACGCGTCGCGGTCGCCGGTGACGATCGACGTCTGCAAGCCATGCTCGGTGGCCTGCCGGGCGAGCGTGGCGATCACGTCGTCGGCCTCGTAGCCCGGCTTCTCCACGGTCGGGATACGCAGCGCGTTGAGGACCTCCTTGATGAGGTCGACCTGGCCGGAGAACTCGGGCCGGGTAGCGGACCGGTTGGCCTTGTACTCCGCATACTTCTCCAGCCGGAACGTGTGCCGGGAGACGTCGAAGGCCACGGCGATGTGCGTGGGCTGCTCGTCGCGCAGCATGTTGATCAGCATCGACGTGAAGCCGAAGACGGCGTTGGTCACCTGGCCCGTTGCGGTGGAGAAGTTATCCGCGGGCAGGGCGAAAAACGCCCGGTAGGCGAGCGAGTGCCCGTCGAGCAGCAGCAGCCTGGAGTCAGTCGAACCCGTCACGCCTGGCGACTCTAGTCGCCCCCTCTGACATTTTTCCGCGACCCCGCGTCGCGGAATCCCTCCCGAACCCTTCCGGGGGGCGGCGCGGCCGGTGCCGTGCCACCCGGCGAACCGTGGTCAGAGCACCTTGGCCAGGAAGGCCTTCGTCCGCTCGTGCTGCGGGCCGGCGATGATCTCGCGTGGGTTGCCCGCTTCGACCACGACACCGCCGTCCATGAAGACCAGCGTATCGCCGACCTCGCGGGCGAAACCGATCTCGTGCGTGACGACCACCATGGTCATGCCCTCCCGGGCCAGATCCTGCATGACGTCGAGGACCTCGCCGACCAGCTCGGGGTCCAACGCGCTCGTGGGCTCGTCGAACAGCATGAGCTTCGGGCGCATGGCCAGCGCCCGCGCGATCGCGACCCGCTGCTGCTGGCCGCCGGAGAGCTGGTTCGGGTACGAGTCGACCTTGTTCGCCAGCCCGACGCGGTCGAGCAGTGCCAGCGCGCGCTGCCGCACCTCGGACCGGGACTCGCGGCGCACGCGCAGCGGTGCCTCCATGACGTTCTCCAGCACCGTCATGTGCGGGAACAGGTTGAAGCGCTGGAACACCATGCCGATGTTCCGCCGCTGGATCGCCACCTCCCGGTCGTGCATCTCGTAGAGCCGCCCGCCGCGCTCGCGGAAGCCGACGAGCTCGCCATCGACCCAGATCCGGCCGGCGTCGAGCCGCTCCAGATGGTTGATGCAGCGCAGGAACGTCGACTTGCCCGAGCCGGAGGGGCCGATCACGCAGCAGACCTCGCCCGGCCGTACCACCAGGTCGATGCCCTTGAGCACCTCGAGGCGGCCGAAGGACTTGTGGACGTTCTCCGCCCGCACCATCGATTCACTCACTGAGGTCATGCCGCGGTCACCCGGCCTCCGGTCTCGGCGCCCAGGTCACGAAGGCGCGCGCGGGCCTTCTGGGTCCGGTTGTACCCCCTGGAGAAGTACCGCTCGACGAAGTGCTGGATGACGAGCAGCACGCTGGTGAGCGCGATGTACCAGCCGGCCGCCGCGACGAGCATCGGAAACACCACGAAGGTCCGGTGGCCGACCGCCTGCAGCTGGAAGAACAGCTCACCGGTCACCGGCGTGTACGCCACCAGCGAGGTGTCCTTGAGCATCGCGATCGTCTCGTTGCCCGTCGGCGGGACGATGAGCCGCATCGCCTGCGGCAGCACGATGCGTCGCAGCACCTGCCCGCGGCTCATGCCCAGCGCCTCGGCGGCCTCGGCCTGGCCCGGGTCGACCGACTGGATGCCGGCCCGCACGATCTCCGCCATGTACGCCGCCTCGGACAGCGCCAGGGCGAGCATGCCGGCGACGAAACCGGAAAGGAATGTCGGCGCGTCCACGCCGAAGATGCGCACGCGCAGGTCGTCGATACCGAAGAGCCGGCCGATCTGCGTGTCGAACGGCAGGCCGAACTCCAGCCGTGCCCACAGGATGCCCAGGTTGCCGAAGAGCACGGCGAGGACCAGCCGGGGCATGGCCCGGAAGATCCAGGTGTACATCCACGCCACCCCGCGCAGCACCGGGTTCGATGACAGGCGCATGACCGCGATGAGCACGCCGAGGACCACGCCGATGACCATCGAGAAGATGGTCAGCAGGATCGTGCCACGGAGCCCGGCGATGATCGGCGGCCGGAACGCGTTGTCGAGGATGAACCCCCACCGGAAGTGGTCGTTGGTCACCAGGAGGTGGATGAACATCGCCGTGAGCACGGCCAGGACCGCGATGAGGACCCAGCGCCAGGGGTGCCGGACCGGCACCGCCTTGATTGGTTCGGGCGGTGCCGGCGCCGGAGCGGGATCGGGTGCCATCCGCGCAGGTTAGGGGTTGATCGCCGGGTCGGTGCTCAACGCTCCCGCGTCGACGCCCCACTTGGCCAGGATCGTCTTGTAGGTGCCGTCGGCGATGAGCGCCTTGACCGCGTCGCGGATCGCCTCGGCGAAGGCCTGCTGGTCGTTCTTGATGACGTAGCCGTAGGGCGCCGAGTCGTAGATCTGGCCGACGAGGGCCAGCTGGCCATCGGTCTGCTTCACCGCGTACGCGCAGACCGGCGAGTCGGCGAGCATCGCGTCGTCCTTGCCGCTGATGACCGCCGCAGTGGCTTCGCTCTGCGCCTGGTACGAGTCGACCTTGATCTCCGGCTTGCCGGCGTCCTTGCACTTCTTCTGCCGGATGGGCAGGTCGTCGGTCTCCTGCACGGTGCCGGTCTGGACCGCGATTCGCTTGCCGCAGGCGTCGTCCGGGTTGATGGTGGAGCCCTTCTTGGCCGCCCACTGCGTGCCGGCGGAGAAGTAGCTCACCATCAGCGCCTGCTTCTTGCGCTCGTCGTTGATGGTCAGCGAGGAGACGCCCACCTCGTACTTGCCGGACTGCACGCCGGGGATGACGTCCTCGAACTTGGACGACTGGAACTCCGCCTTCAGCCCGAGCTTGCCGGCGACGGCGCTGAACAGGTCCACGTCGAAGCCGATGACGGTCTTGCCGTCGTTGTCGAGGAACTCGCTCGGGGCGTAGGTCGAGTCGGTACCGACGGTGATCTTGCCGTCGGCCTTGATGGCCGCGGGCACCTTGTCGGCGAGCGCGCTGTCGGAGGAGACGCTGGCCGCCGCGGATCCGCCGGCGCCGGGCGTGTTCTCGTCCTTCTTCTCGCCGCAGGCGGCCATGGAGAGCACTAGGGCGGCAGCGCCGGCAAGGCCGACGGCCGCGCGTCGCCGGGAGGGCGTCAGAAACATCCGGGGATGCCTTCTTTCTTCGTTATCGATGTCACGCGACGCCGAGGTACGCCTCGGCGACGGCGGGGTCGTGGAGCAGGTCGGCGCCGCTGCCGGCCTTGACGATCCGGCCGGTCTCCAGCACATACGCACGGTGGGCGCGGGACAGCGCCTGCTGCGCGTTCTGCTCGACCAAAAGGATGGTGGTGCCCTGCTGGTTGATCTCGGTGATGATCGAGAAGATCTGCTGGATGAGCATCGGCGCGAGGCCCATCGACGGCTCGTCGAGCAGCAGCAGCTTCGGCCGCGTCATCAACGCCCGGCCGACGGCGACCATCTGCTGCTCACCGCCGGAGAGCGTGCCGCCGGGCTGCTTGATGCGCTCCCGCAGCCGGGGGAACAGGTTCAGCACCCGCTCCATGTCCTCCCGGATGCCGGCCGCGTCGCGGCGCGTGTAGGCACCCATCTCCAGGTTCTCGCGGACCGTCATGCCCGGGAAGAGGCCCCGGCCCTCCGGCGACTGGCCGATGCCCCGCACGACCCGCAGGTCGGAGCGCAGCCGGCTGATGTCCTCGCCGTTGAAGCGGATCGCCCCGCCGTGGATCGGCCGGAGCCCGGAGATGGCCCGCATCGTCGTGCTCTTGCCGGCACCGTTGGCGCCGATGAGCGCGACGACCTCGCCCTCCTCGACGGCCAGGCTGATGCCGTGCAGCGCCTGGATGCGGCCGTACAGCAGGCTGACGTTGTCCAGCTCAAGCAGCATCTGCCGGCACCCCCAGGTAGGCCGCGACCACGGCCGGGTCGTCACGGACCTCGGCCGGGGTGCCCTCGGCGATCTTCTTGCCGAACTCGAGCACCACGATCCGGTCGGTGACGCCCATGACCAGGCGCATGTCGTGTTCGATGAGCAGCACGGTCACGCCCCGCGCCCGGATCGCGCGGATCAGCGCGAGCAGCTCGACCTTCTCCGCCGGGGTGAAGCCGGCGGCCGGCTCGTCGAGGCAGAGCAGGGTCGGCTCGGTGGCGAGCGCCCGGGCGATCTCCAGTCGCCGCTGTGCGCCGTACGGCAGGTTCCGGGCGACGTCGTCCGCCCGTTCGGCGATCCCGACGAACTCCAGCAGCGCCATGGACTTCGCCCGGCCCTCGCGCTCCTCGCGCCAGTGCCGCGGCAGCCGGAACAGGGCGCTGAACACGCTGGTCTTGTGCCGGGAGTCGGCGCCGACCATGACGTTCTCCAGCGCGGTCATCTCCGGGAAGAGCCGCACGTTCTGGAACGTGCGCGCGATGCCCATCCGGGTGATCTCGTGCTTCTTGCGCCCGGTGACCGTCTCACCGGCGAAGCGGATCTGCCCCGACGTGGGGCGGAAGACGCCGGTCATCGCGTTGAAGCAGGTCGTCTTGCCGGCGCCGTTCGGCCCGATCAGCCCGAAGATCTCGCCCTTGCGCAGGGTGAACGACACGTCGTTGAGCGCGACGACGCCGCCGAAGCGCAGCGTCACCTGGTCGACCTCGAGCAGCGGCTCGCCGATGGGAACGTCGTCGCCGCGCTTGCCCGAGCTGAAGGGCCGCTCGTGGAACTCCAGCGGGGACGCGCCCGGACTGGAGCCGGTCGGCACCGGCGAGTCGATCGGGGTCTCCGCCCCGGCGGCGCTGTGCTCCTCCCGCTGGGTCTCGCTCACGCCTGCACCTCCTTCGCGCGGTCCTTGAGCTCCGCGGCGCGCCGGCGGCTGGGGATCAGCCCCTGCGGCCGGAAGATCATGATCAGGATGATCAGCAAACCGAAGAACAGGAAGCGGTACTCGAAGGCGTCCTTGCCGAACACCTCGACGTTGCGCAGCCGGTCCGGGATGTAGGAGATGAGCACGCCGCCGAGGATGGCGCCCGGGATGTTGCCCGAGCCACCCATGACGACGCCCGCCAGCACCAGGATCGAGAACAGCAGCTGGAAGGACGAGGAGTTCACGAAGCCGGGCTGACCGGCGAACAGCACGCCGCCGAAGCCGCCGATCGAGGCGCCGATGGCGAACGCCCACAGCTTGAACTTGATGGTGCGCACGCCCATGACCTCGGCGGCCTCCTCGTCCTCGCGGATCGCGAGCCAGGAGCGCCCGACCCGGCTGCGCTCGAGGTTCCGCGCGCCGATCACCACGAGGATGATGAGCGTGACGCCGAGCCAGAAGTACGGCGTGGCATCCATGATGGCGAAGATGGGCTTGCCGTCGGCGTACGTGCCAGGCGGGTGCGGCAGCTTGGAGAAGCCCCGGTCGCCGCGCAGGAACTCGGTGCTGTCCGCGGCCACGCGGATGATCTCGGCGAAGCCGAGCGTCACGATGGCCAGGTAGTCGCCGCGCAGCCGCAGGGTCGGCCAGCCCAGGACCAGGCCGCTGATCAGTGACAGCGCGATCGCGACCGGCACCGCGGCCAGCCACGACCATTTGGTTCCCAGCTGGCTGTCGGGAGAGGTCAGCACGGCCACGGTGAGCGCGCCGACGGCGAAGAAACCGACGTAGCCCAGGTCGAGCAGGCCGGCGAATCCGACGACCACGTTGAGGCCCAGGGCGAGCAGCACGTAGTACGACATGTTGAACAGGGCGGTGGGCCAGTCGATGCCGGCCGTGATGATCTGCGGCCCGACGACGGGGACCTGCCCGACGTACGGCAGCAGGTAGGCCAGCGCGGCGACGACGGCGAGCACCGCCCACCTGGCCGGCCGGGGCAGGTTCGCGTACCAGCCGCGCAGTGGATTGCGCAGCTCCCGCTTGGTCGCTCCGGTGGTCTCGCTCATGCTCGCGCCCTCCCCAACGACTCACCGAGCAGGCCGGTCGGGCGGAACAGCAGAATCAGGACGAGGGCGACGAACGCCACGGCGTCGTGCCACTGCGTGCCGAAGAACCCGGACCCGTAGTTCTCGACCAGGCCCAGGATCAGGCCGCCGAGCAGCGCGCCCCGCAGGTTGCCGATGCCGCCGAGGACCGCGGCGGTGAACGCCTTGATGCCGAGGTAGAAGCCGGCGTCGTAGCGGGTGGTGCCGATCTTCATCATGTACATCACCGCGGCGACCCCGGCCATCAGCCCGCCGAGCAGGAAGATCAGCGAGATGACCCGGTTCTTGTTCACGCCCATCAGCGCGGCGCTGTCCGGGTTCTGCGCGACCGCGCGGACGCCGCGGCCCAGCCGGGTGCGGTTGATGAACAGGTCGAGCGCGACCATCATCACCAGCGCGGTGACGATCAGGATCAGCTGCACGTTGGTCAGCGACATGTTGCCGATCCTGATCAGATCGTGTGGTTGCACGAAGATCGGGCTGCTGCGCACGCTGCGATCGGTCAGCACGCCGACGAGCTCGGACAGCACGGTTGAGGCGCCGATCGCGGTGATCAGGAAGACCAGTGGCGGCGCGTTCTTGCGCCGCAGAGGGCGGTAGGCGGTCAGCTCGACCACGACGGCCGTGCCGCCCGACGCGATCACCGCGGCCAGCAGGCCCACCAGCAGGTACAGCACGACGAAGCCGACTCCGTCGATGTGGGAGTTCTGGTCCAGGCCGAACGCGCTCCAGGTCAGCACCGCGCCGAAGGTGCCGACGATGAAGACCTCGGAGTGCGCGAAGTTGATCAGGCGCAGCACGCCGTAGACCAGGGTGTAGCCGAGTGCGAACAGGGCATAGATGGCGCCCTGGGCGAGCCCGGTGGTGGTCAGCTGTCCGAAGTCACGGAACAGGCTGCTGAAATGTTCGGAGAGGTAATGCAAGTACGACTCCCGGCTGGAAACGGTCGGTGCGGCCGGAATTCGATTCCGGCCGCACCGGTCGATCGACGTAGTGCGTTAGAAACGTGCCCAGCCGATCCGCTCAGCTCTTGGGAGTCTCGACGTCCGGGACGACCTCACCGTTGGTGACCTTGAAGGCCCAGACGATGATCTGCGCCGGGTCCAGCTCGCCCTTGTCCGTGAACTTGTAGGTGTTCGCGATGCCCTTGTAGTTCACGGTGCTCAGGTAGGTGATGAGCTTCTCCGCCGTGGTGTTGCCGGCGTCGATGCCCTGCAGGAAGATGTTCGCCGCGTCGTAGGCCACGTCGCTGTAGGTGCCGGCGTCGACGTTCCACTTCGCCTTGTAGTCGGCGACGAACGTGCCGCTCGCCTTGGAGGCCGGGGCGCACGGGCAGGTCAGGATCGTGCCCTCGGCGGCGTCGTTGCCGGCGGCCTTGATGTAGCCGGCGTCGTTGACACCGTCACCGGCGACCAGGACGCCCTTCCAGCCGGCACCGGTGAGCTGCTTGCGCAGCAGGCCGGCGTTCTGGTAGTAGCCGCCGTAGAAGAGCGCGGTGGCGCCGCTCGACGTGATCTTCGTGACGGTCGCCGAGAAGTCGTTCTGCTTGCCGTCCGCCTGGACCTTGTCGGTTTCGACGACCGCGGCGCCGAGCACCTTCTTGACCTGCTCCGCGAGGCCGGAACCGTACGCCGACTGGTCGTCGACGACGAAGACCTTCTCCGCCTTCAGGACCGACTTGATGTAGTTGCCGGCGGCCGGGCCCTGCGCGGTGTCGCTGGCGACGGCGCGGTGGAAGACCTTCCAGCCGTTGGCCGACAGCTTCGGCTGGGTCGCCGACGGAGTGATCAGCGGGATGCCGGCCTCTTCGAAGATCGGGTCGGCGGACTCCGACTCACCGGAGAACGCCGGGCCGATGACGCCGACGATCTTCTTGTTCTGGATCACCTGCCGGGCGAGACCGGGCGCGACGTCCGCGAGGCCCTGCGAGTCGAACTTCTTCAGGTTGACCTGGCAGTCCTTGTGCTTCTCGTTGTATTGGTTGACCGCGAGCTCGGCGCCCTGCGCGATGTTCACACCGAGGTTCGCCGACGAACCGGTCAGCGCGCCGAAAAACGCAAGCTCAAGGCCGCACTTGTCGCCCCCGCCCGATGAGCCGCTGGTGTTGTTGTTCGTGCTGTTGCACGCAGCTGCTCCGGCGAGCATGGCCGTAGCGGCTGCGATGCCACCTACCACGCGTACCAGTCGTTGCCTCAAGGCTTCGAACCCTCCTCCGTCGAAGACCTCGCGCTCGCACCCGCGGGTGAGCGGGACCACGCGGCGCAAGGGCCAAACCGTTGTCTGCGGCCTGCGGGCGGGACGTTATCCCACGTTCGGTCCGCGCGGTAGATTCTTCGATGGGGCGTTTATCCGACCGTTACCCAGTGCCGATTACCTGGGCCACGGCGATGTTCTTCGCCCTGGCGGGGGTCGTGCGTGTCGAAGGTTGCCGTTACATTTCCGCGGTGACCGAACCGTTACCTCCGCTGGTCTCCGCGATGATCCGGTCGGCCACTTCACGCATCGTCATGCGGTGGTCCATCGCCGTGCGCTGGATCCATTTGAAGGCCTGCGGCTCGTTCATGCCATACGTCGCCATCAGCTGACCCTTGGCCCGCTCGACGACCTTGCGGGTCTCCAGCCGCTCGGTGAGGGTGGCCACCTCGGACTCCAGGACCGACAGCTCCGCGTAGCGGGACACCGCGATCTCCACGGCCGGCACCAGGTCGCTCTTCTGGAACGGCTTGACCAGGTAGGCCATCGCCCCGGCGGCCCGCGCCCGCTCGACAAGGTCCCGCTGGCTGAACGCGGTGAGGATGACGACCGGCGCGATCCGCCCGCCGGCGATCTTCTCCGCCGCCGCGAGCCCGTCCATGATCGGCATCTTGATGTCCAGGATGACCAGATCGGGCTTGAGCTCCTCGGCGAGGCGCACGGCCGTCTCGCCGTCGCCGGCCTCGCCGACGACGTCGTAGCCCTCCTCGACGAGCATCTCCCGCAGGTCGAGACGGATGAGCGCCTCGTCTTCCGCGATGAGCACTCGACGGCTCTGTGCCTCGGCCACTGGCTCTCCCGATCCGATCCGACTCGTCCGACGGCGATTACCGTCGCGATCAGAGTAGTGGGTACCCTGGTGCGGCGTAGTTGTCCCGGTATCCCAATCGGCAGAGGAACGGAGCTCAAACCTCCGACAGTGTGGGTTCGAATCCCACCCGGGGCACCAAAGCCGGACCGTCGGCTGTGACATGTATCACACATCGGCCCTGATCCACGCGAGACGGATGCCTCACGGGTCGATGCGGACGGGCTCGACCCCCGCGGCCAGCAGGTCCAGGCCGGCGCCGCTGACGACCCGCGCCGGCTGCACGTCGCGGGCGGCGACCGCGGCCAGCCGGGCCAGCGGCAGCCGGTCGGCCCGCGCCGCGGCCGCGAAGACCACGTTGCCGAAGCGGCGGCCGCGCAGCAGGTCCGGGCGCACGATGAGGCACACGTCGACGAACGCGGTGCGCAGCGTCGCCGCCTGCGACCGGGAGAAGGCCAGCGGCGCGAGGTCGGCGACGTTGACCGCGTAGATTCCGTCCGGGTCCAGGAGCCGGGCCACCGACGCCGCGAACGTGACATCGGCGACGCTCTCGGGCATCTGCGCGGCCTCGTACACGTCGCCGATCACCAGGTCGTAGGCGGCCGGTTCGAGTTCGGCCACGGTCTCGCGGGCGTCGCCGAAGACGAGCTCGATCCCGGCCTGCGGCGGCAGCGGCAGCACCCGCTGGACGAACGCGGCCAGCCGGCGGTCGCGCTCCACCACCACCTGCGCGGAGCCGGGCCGGGTGGCGGCGACGTAGCGGGGCATCGTGAACGCCCCGCCGCCGAGGTGCAGCACCCGCAGCGGCTTCCCGGCCGGCGCGGCGGCGTCGACGATCGAGCCGAGGCGGCGGGTGTACTCGAAGGACAGGCGCGTCGGGTCGCGCATGTCGACGTACGACTGCTGCACCTCCTCGACGAGCAGCGTCCAGCCGCCCTTGCGCCGCGGGTCGCGCACCAGGCGGGCCGCGCCGAAGTCCCCGTCCTCGGCGATCCCGTCGATGATCTCCCGCCAGCTGCCCATGGGGGCACAACCTACCCCGAACGGGCGGAAACCCTCAGCCGGCGGCCGGGCGGGCCGAAAGAACGGACATGGAGGGCCACACCACCATCATCCGCACGATCGACGACGTGCTCGACCTCCGCGCGGTCACCACCGTCTTCCAGCCGATCGTCCGGCTCGACCCGTGGCAGCACGACCGGCGCGAGGTCGTCGGGTACGAGGCGCTGACCCGCGGCCCGGCCGGCACCCCGTGGGAGGAGCCGCTGCGGCTGTTCGAGGCGGCCGCCGAGCGGGGCCGCCTCGCCGAGCTCGACTGGGCCTGCCGGGCCGGCGCCTACCGGGCCGCGATCGACGCCGGGCTGCCGCCGGGGTTGACGCTGTTCGTCAACGCCGAGCCGGCCGCGCTGAGCGAGCCGTGCCCGCCCGACCTGGCGCCGGCGATCCTCGACGCCCAGCTGCGGCTGCGGGTCGTCACCGAGATGAGCGAGCGGGCCGTCGGCGGCGACCCGGCGGTGCCGCTCGCCGCGGCCGAGGCGTGCCGCGCCGCGGGCTGGGGCGTGGCGCTGGACGACGTCGGGGCGTGGCCCGGGTCGCTGTCGGTGCTGCCGTTCGTGCAGCCCGACGTGGTCAAGCTCGACCGGCACCTCACCCAGCAGCCCGGGGGCGTCTTCGCGGCCCGGGTGGTCAACGCCGTCGCCGCCTACGCCGAGCGCGCCGGCGCCGCGGTGCTCGCCGAGGGTATCGAGACCCGCGAGCACCTGGCCGCGGCGCTGGGCATGGGCGCCACGCTCGGCCAGGGCTGGCTGTTCGGCCGGCCCGGCCCCCTGCCGGACGACGTGGCCGGGCGCACCTGCTCGCTCGCCGTGCCTTTCGTCGCGCCGCCGGCCCCGAGCCCGGACGCGCGTCGCCCGGCCCGGGCCGGTCAGCCCGGCGCCCGATCGAGCCGGACCGGGCACAGCACCCCGTACGAGGTCGTCGCCGCGCGCCGGCCGACCGCCGAGGCGACCAAGCGCATGCTGCTGCCGCTGAGCCGCTGCCTGGAGGCGCAGGCGCTGGACCCGGCCGAGCCGCCGATGCTGCTCGCGTCGCTGCAGGAGGGCGGGCACTTCACGCCGGCGACCGCGCGCCGCTACGCCGCCGCCGCCGAGACCGCCGCGCTCGTCGCGGTGCTCGGCACCGAGCTGCCCGGGGTGCCGGCGCCCGGCGTGCGCGGCGTCGCGCTCGCGAGCGACGACGCGCTGCGTGGCGAGTGGAACGTCATCGTCGTCGGCCCGCACTTCGCCGGCGCCCTGGTTGCCCGGGACCTCGCCGACGCCGGCCCGGACGCCGGGCGCCGCTTCACCTACGCGCTGACCTACGACCGCGACCTCGTCCTGGACGCGGCCCGTGCGCTGCTGCACCGGATCGTGCCGGCGTAGGCGCGCGCCGCGGGCCACGCGCGGAAGTTTTAAGGCAGGTTTAGGCCGTTTGCCAGCGCGCGAGCGCGGGTGCCATGCTCCCAGCCATGTCCGAGGCCGGTCGGCGAGCCCGCACCGCTCTGCCCGCGGCCGCCCTGCTGGTCCTCGCCACCGGGGCGATGCTCGGGCTGTCCACACTGCTCGGGTTCGCGCCCCTGCCGGCGGCCTGGCGGATCGTGCTGACCCTGGTCGTGGCGCTGCTGCTGGCCCTGGCCGCCGCCGAGCAGGTGCGGGCCGCGCTCACCGACTGGCGGGGCGCGACCGCCGCCGAGTCCGGGGTGCACCGCCGCCGGCGTGCCGTCGTCGCTCAACCGCGCCCGGACCTGGACCGCACCGGTGAACACAGCGGATCCATCGCCACCGCGCCGCCGCCCCGCACGGCCGAGGAGCGCCGGCCGGAGCGCCCGAAGCTCCGGCGCCCGTCGTGGGTCCGGCTGGCCGCGACCGTCGCGGTCGCGCTGGTGCTCGCGGTCCTGCTGTGGGTACCCGAGCTGCCGGTGCACGGCCCCGCCCGCGCCGTGGCCACGTTCTTCCTCGGCTACGCCGCCTATGCCCTGCCGGTCCTGCCGCTGCTGCTCGCCCGGCCGCTGCCCCGGCTGCCGCGGGAGCCCTGGCCGTGGCGGATCCCGCTGGTGCCGGTCGCCGACCGCCGGCTGTGGTCGGGCCGCGAGCTGCGCACCCTCGGCACGGCGACGCTGTCCTTCCTGCGCGAGCGGGTGCTGACCCGGGCCACCGGCGTCGTGCTCGCCACGCTCGGCCTGCTGCAGCTGGTGCGCGGCAACCCTGGCGTGCTCGACGGCGGCACCTCCCGGGCCGGCGGCCTGGCCGGCTACCTGATCGCCGAGCCGCTGCGCCTGGTGCTGTCCGGCGGCGGGGCGATCGCGCTGCTCGGCGGGGTGCTCGCCGCGGCCGCCGCGGTCAGCGCCGCCTCGGCCGGGCGGGCCTGGGGCACCGTCGCCGGCTACGCCGCCCTCGCGGTCGCGGTCGCGGTGCCGCTGGGCGCGGTCGGCGCCGGGCACTGGCTGGGCTTCGAGCACTACCTGCGCACCGAGAACGGGCGGGTCGTGGTCGTCGCCGGGCTCGCGCCGACGCACCGGCAGGCGGTCCACGACACCGGCCTGACCGTCGACGGGCTGTCGCCGTCGCTGCGGCAGCTGTTCGCCGAAGGGCTCCCGGTCTCCGGCTACGCCGACGGCGAGCGCATCGCCAAGGCCCTCGCCGCGCCGTCGTCCTCGGCCGCCGACAGCTACGCCGGCGAGCAGTTCGAGCTGCGGACCGGCGAGTGCTTCGACTGGATCGGCGGCTCCTCGCAGCTGCGCTACGTGGCGCCGTGCAACGCCGCGCACGTCGGCGAGGTCACGTTCGTGGGGCACCTGCCGTTCACGGTGGACCCGGGCGCCAAGGCGGTCGCGGCCGCGTCCCGGGCCATGTGCGAGCAGTCCTACGGCGACTACCTCGGCGTACCGTACGGCCAGTCGTTCCTGCCGGTGGAGGCGCCGCTGCTGCCGCCCGGCGGCGACGGCGCGGACAAGGGCTGGCAGCCGCGGCCGGTCATCGCCTGCTGGCTCGGCTCGGTCGGCCCGTGGACGCTCAAGGGCACCAGGACGGTGGCGGCGCTGCAGCAGAAGGCCGCCTGGGGCCCCGCCGGCGGTTGCAAGATCGAGGTCCCGGACGCGCTGCGGATCACCGCCGAGCAGCCGGGCGTGCGCTGCCTCGCGCCGGGGCCCGAGCAGCGACTCAGCGTGCCGGGCGGCGGCTTCGCGATCGACCTGGAGTTCGCCGCGATCGGCAAGGCGGCCGGCGGGGCGCGGATCGGCGCCGGGTGCTACGACGGGGCGGACCTGAGCAACGGGTACAGCTTCGAGGTCACCGCCGACGGAATCATCGAGATCTACAAGCACGCCGGCGACCAGCACCCGAGGGTGGCCGCGTCGGCGAAGCCGAAGAACGCCGGGCCGCCCACGACGGCGTCGACGCCGCTGCAGGTGACGTGCAAGCCGGCCGCCGACGGCGGGGTCGAGCTGACCGCGTACTCCACCGGCAACCGCACGGCGACCTACGTGGACAAGGACCACCCGTACACGTCGCTGAGCCCCCGCCTGGTGCTGGCGAACGCGGGCACCGGCGGCGTGGTGATGACCACCATGATCTTCAACGCCACCCGGGTCTGAAACGAGCATTTGCCGGCGGCGGCCGACGGGAAGATCGGCCGCGGCCTTAGGGTGAACCCCATGCAGCAGAGGGCTCTGGGGCGCACCGGCGTCCCCGTCGGCGTCGTCGGGCTCGGCGCGTGGCAGCTCGGCGCCGACTGGGGACGGGTCGACGAGGACGAGGCGCTGGCGACGCTGATCGCCGCGCACGAGGCCGGCGTGACGTTCGTCGACACCGCGGACGTGTACGGCGACGGGCGCAGCGAGCGGCTCGTCGGGCAGTTCCTGCGGACACTGCCGCCGGCGGGGCGGGTCACCGTGGCCACCAAGATGGGGCGCCGGGTGCCGCAGGAGCCGGCGGCGTACAACCTCGCCAACTTCCGCGCCTGGAACGACCGCTCCCGGGCGAACCTCGGCGTCGACACGCTCGACCTGGTGCAGCTGCACTGCCCGCCGTCCGAGGTCTACCGCACCGACGAGGTCTTCGACGAGCTCGACGGCATGGTCGAGGAAGGGCGGATGAAGGCGTACGGCGTGAGCGTCGAGACCACCGCGGAGGCGCTCGCCGCGATCGCCCGCCCCAACGTGGCCAGCGTGCAGATCATCTTCAACATGCTGCGGCTCAAGCCGCTCGACGAGGTGCTGCCCGCGGCCGGGAAGGCCGGCGTCGGCATCATCGCCCGGGTGCCGCTGGCCAGCGGCCTGCTCTCCGGCCGCTACGACGAGCACACCACCTTCGGCGCCGACGACCACCGCACGTACAACCGCCACGGCGAGGCCTTCGACCAGGGCGAGACGTTCTCCGGCGTCGACTACGTCACCGGGCTGGAGGCGGTGCGCCGTCTCGCGGCGCTCAGGCCGGGCGGGATGACGATGACGCGGTTCGCGCTGCGCTGGATCATCGACCACCCGGCCGTCTCCGTCGTGATCCCCGGCGCCCGCCACGGCGAGCAGGCCCGCGCCAACGCCGGCGCGGCCGGGACGGCGCCGCTGACGCCCGAGACCCACGCCGCCGTCCGCGACGTCTACGACGAGCTGCTGCGGGGTTCGGTGCACGACCGATGGTGAATGTCGGCGACACGGTCGGCGTGGAGGAGGAGTTCCACGTCGTCGACGCCGGCACCGGAGCGCTGGAGCCGGCCGCGCGCCGGGTGCTGCGCGGCGCGGACGCCGAGCCCGAGCTGCACCGCTCGATGGTCGAGACCGCCAGCGGCGTGCAGACCGAGCTGTCCGCGCTGCGCGCCGACCTGCTCAAGAAGCGCCGCTCGCTGGTCGAGGCTTCCGGGCGCCTCGGCCTCGCGGTCGTCGCCGCCGGCAGCGTGCCGGGCTCGGGCAGCACGCCCAGCCGGGTGTACCCCGACGCGCGCTACGAGCGGATGGCGCTGGAGTACCGCCGGCTCGTCGACGAGCAGCAGGTGGCAGCGTGCCAGGTGCAGGTCGGCGTGCCCGACAAGGACCTCGCGGTGCGTATCACCCGCCGTATCCGCGAGTGGCTGCCGACGCTGCTCGCGCTCAGCGTGTCCTCGCCGTTCTTCGCCGGCCAGGACACCGGGTACGCCTCCTACCGCACGATCGTCACCTCGCGCTGGCCGACCGTCGGGCCGCCGCCCGACCTCGGTTCGGCCGCGGAGTACGACCAGGTCGTCGCCACGCTCGTGGAGAGCGGCGTGATCAGCGACGCCGGCATGGTGTACTTCGACGCCCGCCCGTCGGCGCGGTACCCGACGGTGGAGGTGCGCGTCGCCGACTCCTGCCCGCGCATCGACGACGTGGTGCTGCTCGCCTCGCTGGCTCGCGCCCTGGTCACCGTCGCCGCCGAGGAGGACGCCGCCGGGCGGCCGCTGCCCGAGACGCCGCAGGTCCTGCTGCGCGCGGCCACGTGGCGGGCGGCCCGCTCCGGCATCGGTGGCCACCTCGTCGACCCGGCCACCCGCACCGCCGTGCCGGCCGGGGTGCGCATCGACGCGCTGCTCACGCATGCCCGCCCCGCGCTGGAGGCCCGCGGCGAGTGGGAGACGGCGCTGGACCTGCTGGCCGACCTGCGGACGCGCGGCACGTCGGCGACCCGCCAGCGGCGAGCAGGCTCGCAGCGGGAGGCGGTGCTGGCCCTCGCCGAGGAGACGCGCCTGGGTTGACCGCTCGGCTTGACCGTCTGGATCGCCGGGGCACGGGGTGACTACTCTCCGCGGTATGGCGCACCACCACCGCGACGCCGTCACCAGCATCGGCGCCCCGCGCCCGCTGCCCGGCCGGGCCCCATGAGACGCCGTGCGCTGCTCGCCGCCCTGGCGACCGGGCCGTTGCTCACCGCGTGCGAGTCCGAGGGCGACGAGGCGACCGGCACGCTGCGCATCGCCACCGGCAGCCCCGGCGCCGTCTACTACCGCTACGGCACCGCCATCGCCGAGCTGGCCCGCCGCTTCCTGCCCAACGTGCACACCAGCGTGCTGTCCACCGCCGCCTCGCAGATCAACGTCGACTACCTGCTGGAGGACATCGCCGACGTGGCGTTCACCCAGGCCGACATCGCCGCCGGCAACGAGGCGAGCCACCCGAGGCACCTGGCCGCCCTGGCCCGGCTGTACGACGACTACATCCACGTCGTGGTCGGCGCCGGCGGCCCGATCGCGTCCTTCGACGACCTGCGCGGCCGCCGCGTCTCGGTCGGCGCGCAGGGCTCGGGCACCGCGATCACCGCCGACCGCGTCCTGCAGGTCATGGACATCACCGTCGAGCGGGCCCAGCTGGGCCTGGACGAATCGGTCAAGGCCCTGCGCGACGGCCGGGTCGACGCGTTCTTCTTCTCCGGCGGCCTGCCGGTCTCCGCGATCGCCGAGCTGGCCAAGCAGTTCCCGATCCGGCTGCTCAACCTCGCCGACTCGGTGCAGCCGCTGCGCCGCACCTACGGCAACTACTACGCCGAGCGCGTCGTGCCGTCCTCCACGTACGCCGGCATCACCGCGACGGTGGCGATCGGCATCGCCAACTATCTCGTGGTACGCCTGTCGATGAGCGAGCCGCTGGCGTACGGCGTCACGCGGCTGCTGTTCGAGGGCCGCGACGATCTGGCGAAGACTCACCAGGCCGCGGCGCGCCTGAACATCCGCTCGGCGATCTCCACCCCGCCGCTGCCCCTGCACCCCGGCGCGATCCGCTACTACCGCGCCCAGAAGGCCTGAGGTTACGGGGCGGCCGGGAACCACAGGCGGGCGTGCAGGCCCGTCGGGGTGTTGGGCAGCAGGTCGAGGCGGCCGCCCGAGGCCTCCACCAGCACGACGACGATCGGCAGGCCCAGGCCGCTGCCGTCGACGTTCTGCGCGTCGGGGGCACGCCAGAAGCGCACGGTGGCCAGCTCGCGCTGCTGCTCGGTGAGGCCCGGGCCCGTGTCGACGACGTGGAGCGCCACGCCGCCGTCGTCCGCCGACGGGCGTACCGTCACCGTCGTGCCGGGGCCGGAGAACTTCACCGCGTTGTCGATCAGCGCGTCCAGCGCCTGGTCGAGGGCGTTGCGCACGGCGCGGGCGCGCAGGGGGCGGGCCGGGCGGACGTACCGCAGCGTGACGGCCTTCCTCCCGGCCACCGGCTGCCACGCCACGACGCGCGCCCAGGCGGTCTCGCCGGCGTCGACGTCGACGAGGTCGAAGCGGCCGCGCTCGGCGCGGGCCAGGGTCAGCAGGCTGTCGAGCACGTCGCCCAGGCGATCGGCCTCCTCCAGCGCCAGCCGGTGGCCCTCGACCGCCTGCGGATCGGTGAGGTCGGCGCCGAGGTCCTCGACCCGCAGGCGCAGCGCGGTGAGCGGGTTACGCAGCTGGTGGCTCGCGTGCGAGACGAACGCGCGCTGCCGCTCCAGGGAGTCGGCGACGGTCGCGGCCATCTCGTTGAACGCGCTGCCGAGGCGGCGCAGCTCGGGCGGGCCGTCGGCGGCGGGGACGCGCGCGGCGTAGTCGCCGGCGGCGAGCTCGTGCGCGGCGGCGTCGAGCTCGGCGACCGGGCGCAGGGTCCAGCGCGCGAGCGACCACGCGGCCACGATGCCGGCGAAGAGGACCACGAGCCCGCCGCCGGCGAGGATGCTCCACGACGTGCCGACCCCGCCCGCGTTGCGGCGGATCGGCGAGACGAGCACGACGGCGCCGATGACCTCGCCGCCGCGGCCGACCGGCACCGCCACGACGAGCGGGTCGGTCCGCCACGGCCAGATGGTGCCGTCGTCGCTGGCCTCCCGCCCCTCGAGGGCCCGGTGGGCCTGGCGCAGCGCGTCGGCGGCGGCGAGCCGCAGGACGGGGTTGGAGGCGATGACCTCGTGGGCGTCCTGGTCCACGACGATGGCACCGACGCCGTACACGTCGTCGTAGCGGCTCAGCTCGGCGGCCAGCTCCGCGGTGTCGGAGGCGCGCAGCGCGGGCTCGGCGAGCGTGGCGAAACGGGTCGCGTCGGCGAGCCGGTCGGCGACGAGGCGCTGCGTGTCCCGGCCGGCGATGGTCGTGGCCAGCGGCACCTCGAGCGCCGCCAGCACCAGCAGGAGCAGCACGAGGTAGACGGCGCCGAGACGGACCCTCATGGCGCGAGGCGGTACCCCACGCCGCGGACGGTCTGCACCAGACCCGGCACGTCGAGCTTGGCCCGCAGCGATCCGACGTGCACGTCGAGCGTGTGCCGGCCGACGAAGCTGGTCTGCCACACCGCGAGAATCAGCCGGTCGTAGGAGACGACCACGCCGGGCGTGCGGGCCAGCACCGCGAGGATCTCGAACTCCTTGCGGGTCAGCGCCACCTCGCGCCCGCCGGACACGACCCGCCGGGCGGCCAGGTCGACGCTGACCGGACCGGCCGTGAGGACCTCGCTCGGCGGCGGCAGCGCCCGCGCGGCGCGGCGCAGCACGGCCTCGATGCGGGCGTTGAGCTCGGCCATCGAGTAGGGCTTGACGACGTAGTCGTCGGCGCCGGTCTGCAGCCCGGCGACCCGGTCGCGCTCCTCGGCGCGGGCCGTCACCGCGATGATGGCGACCGTCTGGTCCTTGCGCCGCAGCGTGCGGCACACCTCGATGCCGTCGCCGTCGGGCAGGTTGAGATCGAGCAGGATCAGGTCGAACGGCTCGCCGGCGAACGAGTCCAGCGCCGCCTGAGCCGTCGGGCAGTGCACGATCTCGTGCCCGCGCCGGCGCAGGGCCGCGGCCAGCGCCGCCGCCACCCGCGCGTCGTCCTCCACCAGCATCACCCGCATCGTGGGCCCATGGTACGGGAGCGCCACCTTCAAGAGTTCCTCAAGGAACGGCGCCGGTCGTTCCCGCGACACGGCCGCGATTGCCACGGTGTGCGGTATGGACATCGTGTCGAGCGGCGAGCGCTACCGCGCCTTGACCGTCGCCGCGTTCGAGGCGGCCGTGATGGTGCGATGTACCGGGGTGTGTGGTGGAGGAGGACGTGCCCGGGCACAGGGGGGCGCCCGGGCACGTTCCGTGCCGGCCCCGTCCGGGCCGCTGGCCGAGCTCAACCGCGCCGTGGCCGCGGACCGGCTGGCCGACCTGCTGAGCACCGCCGGCTTCGAGGCGAGCGTGCACCGCTACACGGCCGGCAACCGCCACCGATACGAGATCTTCCGCGTCTTCGCCGACGCCGACGCCGCGGTCTTCCTGAACCGGGCGTGGACGGAGGGCTATCTCGACCTGTGTGGCGCTCCGGCCGAGCCGCGCTCGACCCGCCGGGTCCGCCACTCGAGGCAGCTCGCCGAGGCGGCATGGCGCGGCCTGCTGATGGTGTCCGGCCCGGCCCGCAGCCGCTCCCCGGGCCTGCGCGTCGCCGACCTGGACACCGCGACCGTCATGATCCGCGCCGGCCGCATGCTGCGCCTGCCGGTGCGGATGAGCACCCGCCCGGGCGGCCAGCTGCTGCTGGTCATGCCGGAGACGACCGCCGCATAGGCGGGGCGCGGCGGTCACAGGGCGGCGAAGCGGCGCTCCAGTCCGTCGATGAGCGCGTCCAGGCCGAGCTCGAACGCGCTCTCGTCGACGTCGGCATGGCGGCCCGCGAGCAGGTGGGCGTCGCGCAGGTGGGGGTAGTCGCCCGCATACAGGTCCGGGTCGTCCACGAAGCCCAGCGCGAACGAGCCCAGCGCCGAGCCCGCCACGAAGTAGCGCATCGCCGCGCCGATCCGGGTGGCCTGCGCCGGTGGCCAGCCCGCCTCGACCAGCGCGCCGTGGACCGCGTCCGCCAGGCGCAGCGACGACGGGCGGCGCGCCGGACCGCGGGCCAGGAACGGCACCACGTTGGGGTGCTCGCGAAACGCGGCCCGGTAGGCCCGCGCCCACGCCCTCAGCGCCGCCGGCCACGGGTCGCGGCCGAGCATCGACAGGTCCACGCCGGCCACGATGGTGTCGCCGATCGCGTCGACGATCTCCTCCTTCGTGGCGAAGTGGTTGTACAGCGACGGCGCCCGCACGCCCAGCTCCCGTGCCAGCCGCCGGGTGGACAGCGCGTCCAGGCCCTCCGCGTCGACGATCGCGGTGGCGACCTCGACGATGCGCTCGCGGCTCAGCAGCGGCGTTCGGGGACGGGCCATGGGTACGATCCTAGAAACTAACACCGTTAGTTCGGGCGGGCTCCCACCGGCGTGAGCGCGTTCGAGTAAGGGGGCCGCACCGTGATCGACGTCATCAATCCCGCCACCGAGCAGGTCATCGGCGCCGTCGAGCCCGGCGACGTGCCCGCGGCCGTCGCCGCCGCCCGCGCGGCCCAGCCAGGCTGGGCCGCTCTCCCCCGCGCCGAGCGCGCCGCGCACCTGGGCGCGCTGCTCGACGCGATGAGCGCCGCGGCGCCCGAGCTCGCGGCGCTGATCAGCGCCGAGATGGGCGCGCCGCTGCCGATCGCGAAGAAGGTCCAGGTCGGGCTGCCGCTCGCGGTCCTGCGGTCGATGATCGACATCCTGGAGCGGCCCGAGACCGCCGAGACGGTCGGCAACTCCACGATCCATCGGGAACCGCTGGGCATCGTCGGCGCGATCACCCCCTGGAACTACCCGCTGCACCAGACGATCGCCAAGGTCGCCCCCGCGCTCGCGGCCGGCAACACCGTCGTGCACAAGCCCAGCGAGGTCGCCCCGCTGTCCGCGGCCCGCCTCGCCGAGCTGGCGCGCGAGGCCGGCCTGCCCGATGGGGTGTACAACGTGGTCCACGGCTACGGCGACCCGACCGGCGCGGCGCTGGCCGGCCACCCCGGCATCGACCTGATCTCATTCACCGGCTCCACGGCCGCCGGCCGCAAGGTCGCCGCGCTCGCCGCCGCCCACGTCACCCGGGTCGCGCTCGAGCTCGGCGGCAAGTCCGCGAACGTGATCCTCCCCGACGCGGACCTCGCCGCCGCGGTGAAGGCCGGCGTCGGCAACTGCTACCTGAACTCGGGCCAGACGTGCACGGCCTGGACCCGGATGCTGGTCCACGAGTCCCGCCACGACGAGGCGGTCGAGCTCGCCGTCGCCGCGGCCGCGAAGTACACCGTCGGCGACCCCGCGGACCCGGCCACCCGGCTGGGCCCGCTCGCCTCGGCCGCGCAGCGCGACCGGGTGCTGGGCCACATCGAGCGCGGCCTCGCGGACGGCGCCACGATGGCCTTCGGCGGCGGCCGCGTCCCGGACGTCGGCTACTACGTCGCCCCGGTCGTCTTCGCCGGCGTCGACCCGGACGCCGCCATCGCCCAGGAGGAGATCTTCGGCCCGGTGCTGTCCGTCATCCCGTACCGTGACGAGGACGACGCGGTGCGCATCGCGAACTCGACACGGTACGGACTGGCGGGGGCGGTCTGGTCGGCGTCGCAGGAGCGCGCGGTCGCCGTCGCGCGGCGGCTGCGCACCGGTCAGGTCGACATCAACGGCGGCTCGTTCAACCCCGTCGCCCCGTTCGGCGGCATCGGCGACTCCGGCTACGGCCGCGAGCTGGGCACGTACGGCTACGAGGAGTTCACGACGGTGAAGGCGATCCAGCTGTGACGCTCGCGGCGGTCCTGCGCACGCTCGACGGCCCGCTCGCCGTCGAGGAGATCGAGCTCAACCCGGCCGGCCCGGGCCAGGTGCGGGTCCGCCTCGCCGCGGCCGGCGTCTGCCACTCGGACCTGTCGCTGGCCAACGGCACCCTGCGCCAGCCGCTGCCGGCCGTGCTCGGCCACGAGGGCGCCGGCGTCGTCGTGGAGGTGGGCGCGGGCGTCACCGGCGTCGCGCCCGGCGACCACGTGGTCCTGAACTGGTCCCCGCCGTGCCGGGCGTGCTGGTTCTGCGAGGCCGGCGAGCCATACCTGTGCGCCCATGCCGAGGACGCCCGGGCCGTGCCGTTCGCCACCGCCGGCGGCGAGCCCGTCTACGCCGGCCTGGGCACCGGGGCGTTCGCCGCCGAGACCGTCGTCGGCGCGCACGCCTGCATCCCGGTGCCGGCCGACATCCCCCTCGCCGAGGCGGCCCTGCTCGGCTGCGCGATGCTCACCGGGGTCGGCGCGGTCACCAACGCGGCCAAGGTGCGGCCCGGCCAGACGGTCGTGGTCATCGGCCTTGGCGGCGTCGGCCTCGCGGCGATCCAGGGCGCGCGCATCGCCGGCGCGTCGGCGATCATCGCGGTCGACCCGGCCCCGGCCAAGGAGCGGCTGGCGCTGTCGCTGGGCGCCACGCACTTCCTGGCCCCGCACGACGGGCTGTCGAAGGAGATCCGGGCGCTGACCGGCGGCCGCGGCGCCGACCACGCGATCGAGTGCGCCGGGCGCGGCGAGACGATCCGCGCCGCCTGGTCGGCCACCCGCCGCGGCGGCACCGCCACGGTCGTCGGCCTGGGCTCGGCGCAGGACCCGGTCACGTTCAACGCGCTCGAGGTCGCGTACTTCGCCCGCACCCTCGTCGGATGCATGTACGGCAGCACCGACCCGGCCGTGGACGTACCGGTGCTGCTGGAGCACTACCGGGCGGGCCGGCTCGACCTGGCCGCGCTCGTCACCGACGAGACGGACCTCTCCGGCGTCGGCGCGGCGTTCAGCCGGATGCGGTCGGGTCAAGGCGCCCGGACGCTGATCCGCTTCTGAGGGGTACCGCCGCGGTCGTCTCGAGGATGATCCTGGCCACCGTGCGCGGGTCGTCGCTCATCGGCACGTGGCCGCAGCCGTCCAGCGTCACGTGGCGGGCCACGGGCAGCACATCTCGGGCCCGCGACGCCTGCACCGGCTCCAGGATGCGGTCCCGGCTGCCCCAGGCGATCGTGACCGGCACCGCGCACGGGTCACCGGCGAACGCGTACGTGGCGCCGTGCCGGGCCACCTCCGCGAACGCCTTGCCGTCGCGCAGCGCGAGGGTGTCGGCGAGCGCGCGCTCGGCGCTGAGCACACCGGGGCGGGTGACGAGCGCACCGAACGAGAACCGCTTGCCGAAGCCGGTGCGGTAGAAGACGCGCAGCACCGGCGTCGGGGCGAACGCGCCGAAGCGCAGGCTCCGCAGCACGGCCAGGGCCCGGCGCACCTGGGCCGGGGTGGCGAAGCCGGCCGGGGACAGCGCGGTCACCGAGCGGGCCAGCCCGGCGGCGGCCAGCTCGAGCGCGATCGCGCCGCCGAGGCTGTTGCCGGCCACGTGCGGCCGGTCCAGCCCCAGCTCGGCGAAGAACTCGCCGAGCGCGGCCACGGCGGTCGGCATCCCGCGGTTGGCCTCCGAGGCGGGCGAGCGGCCGAACCCGGGCAGGTCCAGGGCGATGACGTCATGGTGGCGCGACAGTGGCCCGATCACCGGCTCCCAGGCCCGCCAATGGTGCCCGATCCCGTGGATCAGCACCAGCGGCTCCCCGAGCCCGAACGCGCGAAATGCAGGGTCATGCGGTCACCTCAGCCCCCGCGGTACTCGACAGTACCGGGACGTTACCACCGGGTAGGTGATCGGAAAAGGCTCACCCAGAGCGGGCGAGCCTCAGCGTCCGGCGCCGTCGAGGGCCGGCGTCACGTCCCGACCAGATGGTTGAGGAAGTCCCGGTACCCGTGCACGGCCGCGCGCAGCTGCTCGGTGTCGTCGCGCCCGGACACGCGCCAGGAGCTGAGCTGGTCCTTGCGGGCGTTGAGCGAGGCGGTCACCCCGGCGAGCGCGTCATCGACGAGCCGCTCGGCCTCACCCGCAGCGGTCTGCGGGTCGTCGACGAAGCGCAGCTGCAGCTCCTGCCAGCGGGTGCGCACCTCGTACGCGTGCGCCTCGCTGGTCAGCGGCGCCGACGACATGAACTGCCCGCCACCGCCACCACCGCCGCCGTACATGCCGCCGGCCGGGGCGCTGGGGGTGCCGTACGTGCCCGGCGCCGCGGCCGGGGGCGCACCGTAGCCGCCACCCATCCCGGGCTGGCCGTAGGGCACCGACGACATGGGGGCGCTCTGCGGTACCCCCGCGGCCGTCGGGGGGCGCGGCGCGGCCGGGGCCGCCTGGACCGGCTGGGCCGGAGGGACCGCGCCGGCGCCGGTCTCCTCTTCCTCCTCCTTGCCGCCGCGCAGCAGGATCCAGCCGCCCACCGCCAGGGCGAGCACCACCAGCCCGATCGTGATCGTCGTGGAGTTCATGGGTCCTCCTCTGTC
This sequence comes from Dactylosporangium sp. NPDC000555, assembly GCF_040300025.1. Taxonomy (NCBI): domain Bacteria; kingdom Bacillati; phylum Actinomycetota; class Actinomycetes; order Micromonosporales; family Micromonosporaceae; genus Dactylosporangium; species Dactylosporangium sp. NPDC000555. Next base: position 55,270 of record NZ_JBEPDB010000037.1, read on the forward strand.
TACAGGCCGAGGATGCGGTCGAGGAACTCGCGATAGTCGCGCAGGGAGGCACGCAGGTTCTCGGTGTCCAGGCCCCGGGCGGCCCGCTGCTGGTGCAGCTGCCCCCGGCGGGCGTCCAGCGAGGCGGTGAGCGAGGTCACCGCTTCCTGCACGAGCCGCTCCGCCTCCCCCGCGACCAGGTGCGGATCGTCGATGAAGCGCAGCTGCAGCTCCTGCCACCGGCCCCGGATACGCTGCCGGTCGGACTCGTTCCACAGACCCGCGAGCGCCGCAGGCGACGATGACGAACCGCCGGCGGGCCGATACTGCGCGCCGTTGACCGCCGGGGCCGCCGCCCCGCTTTCGGGGGGTGGAGCACCCACGGGCGGGGCTGAGACGGTACCGCTGTCGAACTCCGTGGCGGCCGGGGCATCATCGTCAGCCTGGGGCGCCAAATCGTCGCCTTCAGGTTGCATGCGCGCGTTCCTCTCCATCGGGAGACCACGCGATACCCCCGGCCAACCGGGCATAAGCCACTCGCGAGGGTGAGCTAGGGCCGAAGGCGGTATCCCATGCCGGGCTCGGTCAGCAGGTGGCGTGGCCGAGCGGGGTCTTCCTCCAGCTTGTGGCGCAGCTGCGTGACGTACTGCCGCAGGTAGTGGGTCTGCTTGAGGTACGTCGGCCCCCACACCTCCTGCAGGAGCTGCTTCTGGCCGACCAGCTTGCCGGGATTGCGCGCGAGGACCTCCAGCAGCCGCCACTCCGTCCTCGTCAGGTGTACCCCACCGCTGACCGTCCGCGCCGCGAAGTCGACCTCGTGACCGCCGATGCGGACCGGCTCCAGCTCGCCGGCGGGGCCGAGCCGGCGGGTGACGGCGCGGACGCGGGCGAGCAGCTCGTCGACGCTGAACGGTTTGGTCACGTAGTCGTCGGCGCCGGCGTCGAGCGCCTCGACCTTGTCCCGGGAGCCGACCCGGCCGGACAGCACCAGGATCGGCACCGGCGTCCACGAGCGCAACTCGCGGATCACGTCGACGCCGTCGATGTCGGGCAGCCCGAGGTCGAGCACGATCAGGTCGGGCCTGGCGTCGGCGGCCCGCTGGAGCGCCTCGGCCCCGCCGGACGCCACGACGACCTCGTATTGCCTGGCCACGAGGTTGATCCGCAGCGCGCGAACCAGCTGCGGCTCGTCGTCGACGAGGAGAACCCGGCTCACGGATCAACCCTTGCACGGACCCCGCACGTGACGCCCGACACCCTTGAGGGCTTTCGCAAGCGGACCGCAAGTGCCCGCCAAGTCCTTGACGGCAGAGTGCTCAGCATGACGAACTCCTGCAAGTTCTGGGCCGGACCCACATACACCTCGACCGCCTCAGCCGCGCACCTGAACCAGGGCAAAGGCGCCGCTGGTGCGCCATGACGCGGGCAGGCTCCGCTCGGCGCCCGCGGACAGTCCGACCACCACGTCCGACTTCACCGTCCGCAGCGCGGCGACCGGGGCCGGAAAGTACCCGGTGACCTCCTCGAACGACGTGGTCGACGGCCAGTGGAGATCCCCCACCAGGCGGCGGTAGTTGAGATCCCCCTTGAGGATCGTCAGCTCCGCCGCCGCGAACCGGGCCGCGAGCGCGTCCGGCGCCGCGTGAAACGTCAGCGGCGCGCAGTAGAAGTCCTCGGTGTGCAGCCGCAGCGAGCCGTCCCGCAGCGCGGCGTCCAGCCGGCCGCCGATCGCGCTGCCCGCGGGGAAGCGGCGCAGCTCGGCGAGCACGTCGGCGCTCAGCGCGTCGGAGACGAAGTACGGCGCCGGCTTGACGTGCAGCTCGACCCGCGAGGCGCGGCCGGTGCGCAGCAGGAAGTCGATGAGCACCAGATCGGGCAGCAGCTCCCGCCCGGCGTTGTCGGCGACAAGCACCACCGTGCCCCCGTTCACCAGCGTCCACAGCCGCTCGCGGTCGTCGACGATCAGCTCGTCGACCCGGTGCGCCGCCTCGGCGACCAGCCGGAACCCCAGGTCGGCCCGGTTGCCCCACAGCGCCGCCGCGACCAGCCCCGCCGCCTGCTCCTCCTCCGGCAGCTCCCGCAGGGCGTCGAGCTCCGCCAGCTCCGCCGGGCCCGGCAGGTCGGCATCCTTCTGCGGCCCGAACGGGTCGATGCCCCGCCACGCCCCGGGCGCGTAGTAGCCGACCGCCTCGAGCAGCCGCCGGTAGAAGAAGTTCTCCGCCCACAGGAACGGCACGTCATACCACGACCGGCCATACATGCCCTCACCCCACGCGGCCCAGGCTTGCGCGTCGTGCGCCCCGCCGGGCAGGGGTTCCACGACGGGCTCGATCAAGAGCTTTTCAAGCCGCGGTCGTACCTCGGGAGGGTACGGATGCCCCGCCAGCACCCGTTCGACGATCGCCGGGTGCCGCTCGCGGAGCACCGACTCGGGAAACGAACCGGGCACGTTGCTGAGGATCGCGGGTGGCTCGAGGGGCATTGGGGCAGTATCACCCCTAAACTTCAAGCCATGTCGGACGAGTTGCTGTTCGCACTCTTCGTGATCGGCTCGCTGCTGCTCGTCGCCTTCCTGGTGCTGGCGATCGTCCTGGCCATCCGGGTGTGGAAGACTGGCAAGTACCTGCAGACAATGGGCCTCGGCGGCAAGTGGGTGCTGTGGGGCGCGATCATCTACACGATCTCCCCGATCGACCTGCTGCCCGACCCGATCTACCTCGACGACGTCGGCGTCCTCGGCGGCGCGCTCATCTACCTGACCCGCCTGGCCGCCAAGGCCCGGCAGAACCAGCAGCGGCAGGGGCAGGTGGTGCCCCCGCCGCAGCAGCCGCAGCGCCGCCCGCCTCCGCAGCAGCCGCAACGCCATCCCCCGCAGCGCATGCGCTGACGGCGACCGGCGCTACGCGCGTCAGCGGCCACGCCTGGTCGCCGACCACGAGCAGCAGCGCCGTAACCGCGCACCGCGGCCTCGTCTCACGCAACGCACGCGCTGACGGCGACCGGCGCCACGCGCGTCGGCGGCCATGTCTGGTCGCCGACCCGAGCAGCAGCGCCATAACCGCGCACCGCAGCGTCGTCGCGCACCGCAGCGTCGTCGCGCACCGCAGCGTCGTCGCGCACCGCAGCGTCGTCTCACGCAACGCATGCGCTGACGGCGACCGGCGCTACGCGCATCAGCAGCCACGCCTGGTCGCCGACCCGAGCAGCAGCGCCGTAACCGCGCACCACGGCCTCGTCGCGCGCCACGGCGTCGTCGTCGAAGCGGAACCGGACCTCGGCGCCATCGAAGGACTGCTCCGCCGGCCGCCCCGCGGCGGCCTCGGCCCCGGCCGCAGCACCGCGGCGTAGTCGCGCACCGCGGCGTAGTCGCGCACCGCGGCGTAGTCGTCGCGGGACGAATCCACCGCCGCATACCGGCCGCCTCCGCGGCGTCGCCACCCACCGCGACATGCCTGCCACCCCCGCGGCAGCCTCGGCCCCCGGCCGCAGCACCGCGGCGTAGTCGCGCGCCCGCGGCGTCGTCGTTGCGGGTCGAATCCGCCGCCGCATGCCGGGCACCCCGCGGCGCCCTCGGCCCCGGCCGGCGCAGTCGGCGCGCCGATCGGCGATCCTGGCGAGCCGTGGCGCCCGCGCGCTGGCACCATGGTGACGTGCTGACGATCGACATCACTCGCGCACCGGTCGAACGGATCGCGTTCGCCGCCTGGCCACCGGCGGCGCTCGCGTCGATGCCGCACGTGCCGGCGCTTCACCTGGCGACGCGGTCCTGGACGGGGCTTGCCGGCCTCGAGCGCGGACGGCAGGTCAGCCACGCCATCGACGTCACGGCGTTCCTGCGATGAACGTCATCCCGGTCCCCGCCCAGGTGTTCGCCGACCCGTCGGTCACGTTCACGCTGCGCCCCGACGCGACGATCCGCTCCGATTCGGCGTTCCTGGGCGAGTATCTCGCCGAGTTCCTGCGACGGTCGACCGGGTACGCGCTGCCCGTCGTGGACCGCCTGGACGCCGCGATCGAACTCGCCCTTACGCACGCCGCGGACCGCCCGGACGCTGGGGACCGCCCGGATACCTCGGACCGCCCGGATGCCTCGGACCGTCCGCCCGCTGGGGACGGCCCCACCCCTTCACCGGCCGCTATCGGGAACACTCGCTCGGACATTTCCGATATTTCGGATTTTCCGGATGAGTCCTATACGGTGGAGGTCACCGCCGAGCGGGTTACCATTCGGGGCCGAACGGAGGCGGGGCTGTTCTACGGCGTGCAGACGTTGCTGCAGCTCATGCCCTCCAGTGTGGACGCGCACACCGTCCAGGATGGACCGTGGACCGTCCCGGGTGGACGGATCGCCGACCGCCCGCGCTACGCGTACCGGGGCGCGATGCTCGACGTGTCCCGCCACTTCTTCGGTGTCGAGGTGTTGAAGCGCTTCGTCGACCGGCTCTCGCGGTACAAGATGAATGTCCTGCACCTGCACCTCAGCGACGATCAGGGCTGGCGGATCGCGGTGGACGCGTGGCCGCGGCTGGCGACCGTGGGCGGCGCGTCGCAGGTCGGCGGCGGGCCGGGCGGCCACTACACCAAGGCGCAATACGCCGAGCTGGTCGCCTACGCCGCCGCGCGGCACGTCACGCTGGTGCCCGAGATCGACATGCCCGGCCACGTCAACGCCGCGCTGACCGCCTACCCCGAGCTGAACCGCGACGGTGTCGCCCCACCGCCGTACACCGGCGTCGAAGTGGGCTTCAGCACGCTCCGCGCGGACCTGGACGTCACGTACACGTTCGTGCGGCAGGTGCTGGAGGAGGTCGTCGCGCTGACCCCCGGCCCGTACGTGCACATCGGCGGCGACGAGGCGCTGAGCACTTCCCCGGAGGACTACCGCGCGTTCATGAACCGCGTCCAGCCGCTCGTCACGGCGGCTGGCAAGACGGTGGTCGGCTGGCACCAGATCGGCGCGGCCGACCGCGAACCGGGCCGGATCGCGCAGTACTGGGGCAACCTGCCGGACCCCGACGACGACATGCGTGCGGCCCTCGCCCAGGGCGACCGGATCCTGCTGACGCCGGCGAACCGGGTGTACCTCGACATGAAGTACGACGCGGGCACCCGCATCGGCCTGGACTGGGCCGGCCACATCACGGTCCGGACGGCGTACGACTGGGATCCCGCGACGCTGCTGCCCGGCCGCCCCGACATCATCGGCATCGAAGCTCCACTCTGGACCGAGACCGTGGAGACCGAGGCCGACATCGACCTGCTGACGTTCCCGCGCCTGCCCGCGGTCGCCGAGGTGGCGTGGTCACCGCAGCCGGCGCGGGACTGGCCCGCGTTCCGCGCGCGCCTGGCCACCCACGGTCCACGGTGGACACACTGGGGCGTCGGCTTCCACCCCGACCCGGAGATCCCCTGGCCTTAGCCCGGCTTCCGCTCGCCCGGTTTGCGGGCCACGACGATGTCTCTCATGATCGCCTGGTCCACGCGATGGCGGAACGACAGGTAAGGCTCGTCCTCGACCACCTCGAGCCCCGCGTCGGCCAGCAGGCTCGCCGCCAGCTCCCGTTTGGCCACGAACGTGTTCCACGCCACGCCCATCGCCCCGCCGGCCCGCAACAGCCGCGCCCACACCGGCGCCGCCTCGGCGAGCAGGTCCTCCGGGCTGCGCACGAGCCCCTTGCCGGCGGTCCGGCTACCGTGCTGTACGCCGTAGGGCGCGTCGGTCACGACGAGGTCGAACGAGCCATCCTTGAAGAACTCGGCCGAGCGCATCGTGTCGACGTTCACCACGTCGAGCAGCTGGGTGGCCCCGGCCTTGTAGTCGTCCCGGTCCGCCGCGAGCTCGACGCGCAGCCGCTTGCCCACGACCTGCCGCTCCCGCCGCACCGGCCCGAACTCGGCCTTGTGCTTGAGCCGCTTACGCTTGAGCCAGGTCTGGATAAAGGCGGCGTACGCCTCGAAGTCCTTCTGGTCCCGGTCCACTCCGGCCGCGTCGAACCCGTACATGAGGGCCTGGTTCAGCGTCGTCCCCCGCCCGCAGAGCGGATCGAACACCCGGAACCGCCGCTCGAGCATCTCCGCGGCGAAGCCGGAGGCGAGCAGGGTCACGTTGAGCAACAGCTTCGTGAACTGCTCGTTGGTCTTCCCCTGGTACTTCTGGATGGTGATGAGATCATCGTCGAACCGGTCGAGCCGCTTGAGCTCCACCGGTCGCAGCATCTCCCCGACCACCTCGAACAGCGCGTAGACCGACGAGAGGTTCCCGAGCACGGCAGCATCGCGCGCCGAGAGCTCCCCGGCCTCGAACGTCACATACGGCACCCCGCCGACCACCCGGGTCCCGACGTCCGACAGCCGCTGGCCGAGCACCCCCCGGTCGAACGCGAGCAACTCGGCCCGGGTCAACTCGACGGCCGAGTCGGCGTACACCCGATTGGCGGAAGGCAGGATGAGCAGTGCATACAGCGTCATAGACCCCCCACCCTAGCCGACACGGCAGTACCGAGATGCGAGCGCCGGGGTCTGTACGGTAGAGTTCGTGTTCGCGGGCGATTGGCGCAGCGGGAGCGCGCTTCGTTCACACCGAAGAGGTCACTGGTTCGATCCCAGTATCGCCCACCGCAGGTCAAGGGCCGTCCCCGGCAACCGGGAACGGCCCTTGATCCGTACAGGGGGTCTAACTATTGCCCCACCCGGCGCGCGCCAAGAAGAGCCCGTCCACCGGCTCCGCGCTGTGTGTCGGGACCAGGCGCAGTTGGTGGCGGGTAGACCTTCTCTGTGACGATCGTTCCGGCGTGTCCGACAAGATCGGCAATCTGCTCCAAGGCCAGACCGAGTGCCGAGACGATCGAGGCGAAGCTGTGCCGTAGCTCGCGGGGCGTCCACTCCTTCTCGTTCAACCCCTGCCTGCTTGGCCGCCCGGCGAGTAAGGCCAACTGAATCGGGCTGGGTATTCGAGGTGGACCAGCCAGGTAGGGGCTGGGTCACGGAGGGGCTAGTGGTCTCCGGCGCGGACAACTTCGTCGAGGGTTGGGAGTACATGTTCAGCCACCGCGTCGGAGAGCCTTGCGGCATTGAAGTGGTCCGGGTGTCTACCGCGAACGGCTAACCCTTGCCGGCCAAGTAGTCGACGCCTGCCGCGAGCAGGATTGCCGCAGAATACTCGGGTGAGCACTCCGATTGACTCCCTGCTCCGTGCGCTGATCGGCGAGGACCTGGCCGAGGTGATCTTCGTGCGCGACTACGTTCAGCTCGGCTTCGATGGACCTCGGCTCTCTCTGTTTGTGTGGCCCCGCGTCACTCTGGGTTCGACGGTCCGCGAGATAGGGGAATCGGGGTACCGCGATGCTTTGTGCGACTTGATCGGTCATTTTGTAGTCGACGTTGAGGAGAGCAGCGCTTCGGGGCTGGTCCTCAACTTCGACATCGGCTCGGTGACGGTCAAGCCGACCCCTCCCGAGCTGATCGGTCCGGAGATCGCGATGCTCAGCGGCTTTGTCGACCGGCCTGATTGGATGGTATGGCGTCCAGGCGAGGAGCCGTTCGATGGGCCAGAATGGAGCTGAGCGGTCGGCTGGCGGGTCAACCGTGGCAACCCATCCAGGGGGCAAACAGGGGGGTCACGGGAGCGAACAGCCACGTACACCGGCGAACGCTCGCGAACCTAGAACCGTTGCGGCACAACAGGTTTCGGCACGTCAGGCGCCGATGCTATGGCGTTCACACCGAAGAGGTCACTGGTTCGATCCCAGTATCGCCCACCGCAGGTCAGAGGCCGTGTCGACGTCGTCGGCACGGCCTCTTGCGTCACCTGCGTGACAAAGTGCGTGACATAGACTCCGCGCTGCTACGGCTGAGGATTGTCACGATGCCGACCGCCTGGCACAGTGCCCCCTCGTGAGCGATCACGTTGACGTCACCGGGAGCAGCCGCAAACGGCCTGCCGACGTGCGCCTGATGTCCCTGCCAGGAGCCCTCTGGCGTGGCCTGGTGACTGGCGTCGCCAGCCTGCTGTTGGCTGCGGGAATCGCCGCGCTCGCCTTCATGTGACTCAACGCGTCAGAGCCAGGCGAGTGCGGGAATGACGGGCCGTGTGCTCCGCCGTTGGGACCCACCGCCCTCTTGTTGGGGGCACCCACCGTGCTTGCTCTATCCGGTGGGGTGATCGCCCGGCTTCTTCGACTACCGGAGCCGGGTCTTTTCGCACTGCCGGCCGTGTGCCTCGTCATCGCGGTTTGCGGCAGGCCAACCTGGTGGATATACAGCCATCTCCACTGGGTCGTGGCGATCATGCTGGCTTCCTACTGCGTCATTGCGCTTGCTGTCGTCTGGTGGCAACGGGCAGCCAACCAGCCCGTGCCAACTGAGGCTCGCGAACCGGGTGAGTGAGACGTTACGTCCACCGCTACATCAGAAGTGTCATTTGCGCCCAGTCGTCGGATGAGGCACACCGGACAACCGGCATGCCCCATCCACAACGTGTCACTCCCCGGCGAAGATCTTGTCCATGGCGACCGCGCCGCCGAGCAGCACCGGGCGCAGCTGGTGTCGGTACACCTTCTCAGTGACCGTCGTCCCGGCGTGGCCCACCAGGTCGGCGATCTCGCCGAGGCTCATGCCGCTGTCGGAGAGCAACGAGACGAAGCTGTGCCGCAGCTCGCGGGGGTCCACTCCTTCTCGTTCAGCCCGGCGAGCTTGGCCACCCGCCGGGCCGCGCGCCGGATGTTCGCCGCGTCCAGCGCGGTCCCGATCTTGCTGGTGAACACCAGGCCGGTTTCCTGCCAGTCATCCCCCGCCGTACGCCGCTCCGCATCCTGATCGGCCTTGCGGGCGGTCAGCGCCCAGAGGCACCGCACGGGCAGCGCGAGCGTGCGCCGCGACTTCTTGGTCTTGGTGTCTCCCCCGTCCCGGACGGACCGCCACACCCGGACGGACGGCGGCACGGGCTGGCTTGGATTGGGCTTGCCGACCAGGTCGACGCGTTCCCAGGTGAGCGCCCGCAGTTCCTCAGTCCGGGCGCCGGTCAGCAGCGAGACGACAACGTACGCGTGGAGCGGGGGCCCTCGGCCACAGCAAGCACGGCCTTGGCCTGCTCGAACATCAGCGACTTGAACAGCCGTCCGGGCTGACCCTTCGAGATGCTGCACAGCGCGACCACGTTGCGCTTGACCTTGTCGCGGGCCATGGCGCGGATGACCGCCCCGGTTGAGGCATGAGTACACCTCGCCCAGGGTGCGCGTGCTGAGCGTCTTGGCCTTCTCGGCGACACCGCACAAGCCCCAGCTCAGCGCCTTGCCACTCGACTACGCAATCGCCCTGGGGGTAGCAGCAGATCACCGGAGGGCACGTTGACGGCGTCGCGCCACTGCGACTCGGAGGCGATCCAGATCGGGTGGTGGTCGGTCGCGGTGAACGTGGCCGTACGGTCGCCGGCGTCCCCGTCGATGTCGACGGTTACCTTGATCAGGGTCTTGTCGCCAGCGCCCTCGATGGTGGTGGTCACGGGCTTCGACTCGGTGGTCCCCGTCTGCGGGTCGGTGGCGAGGACTTCGTCGCCGACCCGCAGCGTCTCGATCGCCTTCGTGGATCCGTCGGCCATGAGGACGGGGGTGCCGGGCAGGAGGCTGTTGCACTCGGCCTTGCCGGCGTCGGCCACTGCCTCGCTGGCGTCGTCGGCGTTGGTGGGTATGTCGTCGGCGGCTTTGCCGACGTCGTCGCCGTGTTTGGCGGCCTGCTCGGCTACGTCGTCGGCCTTCACCGAGATGGGTCAGGCCGGTCGGGTCCTGCTCGCCCCGAGGTAGCCCTTGGTTGTCGGCCAGGACGTCGGCGCGGCGCCACGATGTTCGCCGAACGGGGTGGAGCGGCGGACCTGGAAGTCCTGGGTGCTCTCCTTGATGACGAGGTTGTTGGTGCCGAAGTGGTCGCTGCCGGGTTCAGGTGGTACCTCGGGTGCGGTGGCGCCGCAGACACAATTGGCACAGGACGATCGCGCCGCCGATGAGGCCGCCGATCACCGTCTCGATCCCCCGTTCGAAGAGGAGCTGCCCGGTCGGGCGGGCGACCGCGAGCTGCCCCATCAGCAGCGCCATCGGGGTGATGAACAGCAGCGCCAGCCCGTAGTTCCGCCCGACCAGCAGCTCCGTGACGATCTGCAGCTCCGTGACGACCAGCACGGTCGCGTACGGCGGGAGGTGCGGCGCGAGCAGCGCCGCGCTGGTCAGCAGCCCGAGGAGTGTGCCGAGGATCCGGTGCGCGGCGCGGACCAGCTGGGCGGCGTGGCCGCGGGCGCTGAGCGGAGCGACCGCCGCCACCATCGCCCAGTACGGGTGGCCGATCCCGACCCCGGTCGAAAGGCCGCCCGCCAGCACCGCGGCGAGCGCGTAGCGCACCGGCTCCCATGTCCACACGTGCGCCAGCCGGGCCGGTCGGCTCCGTTGCCGCCGGACGAGGCTGCCCACGTTGCCGACCACCAGCGCGAACAGGCTGCTGACCCCGGCCACGGCGGCGGCGAGCGGAACGTCCGGCACCTGGTGCGGGGCCGAGGCGACCGCACCGAACGCGAAGAGCAGGAAGAGTGGCCCGGCGGGTGCCAGTCCTGCGCGGCTGCGAGCACGGCGCCCAGCGCCGTGACGACCGCGGCGACCGGCACCGCGACCCACGCCCGCGCCTCCAGCGAGCCGACGAGCACGCCGAGGACGACCGACACCGTCAGCGCCGCTCCGGCGCTCGCCTGCATCGCGGCGCGGGACAGGTGCACGTCGTTGCGCCCGTAAAGCGAGGTGAACGCCCCGAAGGCGGCGTAGACCGTCCAGCTCGGGTGGCCCAGCGCCAGCACGGTGAGCAGCGGGACCAGGACGCTGACGCCGGCTCGCAGCGCGACCCGGTGGGTGCCTCGCACCGGGTGGATGTGCAGCAGGCCCGTCAGCATCGCCCGCACCTGCCCACCCATCCTCTTCACCCGTCCTTCATCCCGCAAGCTCCGACCGGGAGCGCCCGAGCTACCTCGACAAGACGTTCCAGCAACAGGTCCGGTCACCTCCCCAGGACACCCGACGACTGCTCCTGACCGCTGCAACTGACCCGACCGGCGACACGGGCCTGTTCTGGCGAGCAGTCCAGGCCCAGCGGATCCCCGAAAACGCGGTGCCACCGGCCGAAGCGGTCGGGCTGGTCGAGTTCGGCGCCCGGGTGCGGTTCCGCCATCCGCTCGTACGCACGGCCGCCTACCAGAGCCGCGTCGTCGACAGACCGGTGGGCCGCGCACCGGGCCCTGGCCGCGGCCGCCGATCCCGAGCTCGACCCCGACCGTCGGGCCTGGTACCGCGCCCGCGCCGCCACGCAACGGGACGAGCGTATCGCCGCCGGCCTTGGGAACTCCGGCCACCCGGGCGCACCGCAGGGCAGGAGCCGCCGCGACCGCCGCGTTCCTGCGCTGGGCCACCGACCTGACCCCCGATCCCGCCCGCCGCGACGCCCGGGCGCTGGCCGCCGCCCGGGCCGAGATCGACGTCGCCGCCACGGACGAGGCCCACGACCAAGATAATTCAGACATTTAGATCTATCCCTGGAGCCAGGCTCGATAGCTGGGCTTTCGCGTTTCAGGCAGCAGCCAGTCGGTCACAACGGGAGGCTCGTCCGGTTTGCTCTATGCGAACCGCGCTCACGGATGTGTGGCTGCCGTGGGCTAGGGAGGAGTGCACTGATGCACGTGAACCCGAGGCACTCGGTGGCGGAGGGAAGACGGGCTGCGGAGATCGGGCCCTTCAGTCGCCTGCGGCGGAGGTGCCCAGTTGTTCTAGGGCCCAGCGAGCCCACTCCTGCTGTGCTTGGTAGCTGCGGATGCCGTACTCGATGGCGAGCCGACCGAAGCGCAGCCGTCCGCGCGGATGGTCTTCGGCGTCGGCCGCGGCCGCGATATCGAGCAGTTCGGCGTGGGCATTTTCGGCGTCGCTGAGGTAGTGGTGGACGAGCTGGCGCGCCTCGGCGGCGGTGAGCGTGGATAGCAGCGACATGCGCAGCACCTGTTCATCGCGGACAGCGCGGGTACGGGCAGGAGCCAGCAGCCAGGCTCGCAGTTCGGCCCGGCCCAGATCGGTGATCATGTAGGTCCGGCGGCCGCGGGCGCCTTGATCGCTGACGACGATGAGGCCGTCGTCGGCCATTCGGTTCAGCTCTGGGTAGACGTGGCTCTGTCGCGCGGTCCAGACGTATCTGTGCAGCGACTTTTCGAAGCGTGCGGTCAGGTCGTAGCCGCTGGCGGGTCCGTCTTCCAGCAGGCCGAGCAAGGCATGGCGCAGCGACATGCCGCCATTCTGACGCCTCCGAGTTGACAGGTACAAACGTAGGCGTCAGGCTCAAGGTCCCTCCCGCGACGAAGGAGTTCCATGGCCGCCACGCCGATGCTGTTCGTACACGGCTTCTGGCACGCCGCATGGTGCTGGACCGAGGTGCTTGCCCACGTCACCCGCACCGGCCGTGTCGGACTCGCCGTCGACCTACCCGGCCACGGGCTGCGCGCCCGCCGACCAGCCTCGGCCACCGCCCGGCCCTTCAACCCGCAGGCGCTGGCCACCGAACCGTCACCCGTCGCCGGCGTCGACCTCGACCAGGCCGGCGACTTCCTGGTGGAGCAGATCAAGCTGCTGGGCGGTGGGCGCCCGGTTACCGTGGTCGCCCACAGCATGGGCGGAACGGCGCTCACCCGAGCAGCGCAACAGGCGCCCGAACTCGTCTCCCGCGCCGTGTACCTGGCCGCGTTCATGCCCGCGTCGGACACCCCAGCGATCGTGCACGCGCAAACACCACAACTGTCCCAAGCGCTGCGGGCCGATCCGGCGGCGGTCGGGGCGCTGCGCCTGGATGTCGGCTCGACGGATCCCGGCTACCGTCAGGCGTTGTACGACACCTTCTACGGCGGCGTCGAGCCGATGCTGGCCGACGCGGCGATGTCGCTGCTCAGTCCCGACGCCCCGCTGCGCATTGCCCTGGGCACGACCCGGCTCACCTGCGATGGCTGGGGCTCGGTTCCGCGCACCTACATCAAGACCGACAGGGACGTGGTGATCCCGCCAGCCGTGCAGGAACGTCTCATCGCCGACGCCGACGCGGCCTTCCCCGCCAACCCGACGCACGTTCTCGGGCTCGACGCATCACACTCGCCGTTTCTGTCGATGCCCGGAAAGGTGGCCGACATCGTGTGCGGACTCGGCTGATGACGACCGGACGTGGGCAGACACGCAGATCGTCCCTCCAGGGCTACACCGTCCGGCGCCGGATGGGCGTAACCAGCACGCGAGCGGCGAGCAACTGGGCTACTGGCAGCCAGCCGACTTCTTCCAGTGTGAGGAAATCGAGGCAACACCTCGGAGCCGGTGCACTCGGCAGTCATACCACCGGCGAACAACTGGATCTCGAACCGCTCATGTTGCGGGCGTAGCGTGCTGGCTGCGGCGGTCGTGACGACTGGGCTTGTCCGGACCCCGGTTGGAGGAATGCCCGTACCTCCGCCGTCGTCTTCGTCTTCGTCTTCGACGGAGCCAGCCTGCACCTGGGAAAGGGAGTCGCATGATCAGTGTCACCGCACTCCGCGCGGACGACCGCCCGGCCTGGGAGGAGTTGTTCCGCGGCTACCACGCCTTCTACGAACGCCAGTGGCCCGCCGACCGGTACCACCAGGCCTGGCAGGAATTCCAGCACGGCAGCAGGATCAACGCGCTGGGCGCCAAACTCGACGGACGCCTGGTCGGGATCGCCCACTTCCTGGTCCACGCCAGCACGACCTCGCCCGACGTCTGCTACCTGCAGGACCTTTTCACCGCCCCGGACGCACGGGGCCAGGGCGTCGGCCGCACGCTGATCCAGGCCGTCGAACAATACGCTCGTCAGCGCAGCTGCGATCGGCTGTATTGGCACACCAGAGACGACAACCACCCAGCGCGGCGGCTCTACGACCAAGTCGCGCAGAACCGCGGCTTCATTCAGTACGTGATCCCCCTGTCGTGAGCACTCCCGGGGGACTGTTTCAACGACCGTTGTCCTGTCCGACTCTCGCGTGGACAGCCTTGTCGAGGTCGGTGAGATGCTGGACATCCTTCGCGAAGGATTCCGCGTCGCTGCGCCGGAGCAGCCTCCTGTACGGGCCAGCGCCCCGGTGGAGCATCCATTCTTCCCGTGGAACCGAAAGGACTCCTGCCGTCTCGCAGCCGCTCAGAGGCGCGTAGCCCCCTGTCCCAGCCTGGATACAGGGGGTGGAAAGGGGGGTCACGGGTGCGAACAGCCACGTACGCCGACGAACGCTCACGAACCTAGGACCCTTACGCTGCAATGGGTTTCGGCATGTGAGGCGCCGCCGCTATGGCGTTCACACCGAAGAGGTCACTGGTTCGATCCCAGTATCGCCCACCGCAGCTCAAGGGCCGTTTCCGATGATCGGAAACGGCCCTTGATTCGTTCAGGGGTCTAACTATTGCCCCACCCAGCAGGCGCTGCGAAGAGCCTGGTACCGGTGGTGACCGCGTCGCTGTCTGATGCTGGTCCGCGCGGCGTCAGGGGACGGCGCTCGTAGCCCTCCAGCCCTATCCGCCCCTGCTGCTGCACGAATGTGTGACGACACGTGCTGATCAGTTCTGCGATCATGGCCCGATGGAGGTCTGGCTCCACGAGAACAAGCTGTACGAGGTCAGCTCCGGATACAGCCTGGACGACCGTGCCTGGCAGTACGAGCTGACCGGTCTGACCGGAGCCCCTGGCACAGGCCCGTACCTCGCGATCTCCATCCCCGACGCGACTCCGGATGACTGTCCCTTCACGCCGAAGCCGGCCCATCACGTCTTCGTCCACGCCGGCGGCGGCCAGGTGCCGTGGCCCATCCTGACGAAGTTCATCGGCCTGGTGGAGTCCACTGGTGACCTGGTGGCGGAGGACCGGAACCTCGCCACCGAGGCCACCGCGCTCCCCCTGACCCTCAACGTCTGGCAGCGCGACGACCGGCAGTACGAGGTCAACCAGTTCTACTTCGGGGACAACGACTCGTGGTGTTACGAGCTGTACGAGGTCAAGCCGGACGCCGTGGGCAACGACTACATCGACGTCCAGATCCCGGATGCTCAGCTGGCGAGCGGGCCATTCGTGCCAGGTCCTGCCGACCGCGCGACGCTGACCATGCACGGGAATTGGGCGATCCCATGGCCGGTCTTCCGCCGCTTTGTCGATGCAATCCAAGCTTCCGGCGACATCGTGGAGGCGTGAGCAGCCGACGGGAGTTGTGTTCCAGCCATCCCTGGGGGGCAAACAGGGGGGTCGCGGGAGCGAACAGCCGTGTACAGCCACGAACGCTTGTGAACCTCGAACCGTTGCGGCGCAAGGGGTTTGGGCACGTCAGGCGCGGACGCAACGGCGTTCACACCGAAGAGGTCACTGGTTCGATCCCAGTATCGCCCACCGCAGCTCAAGGGCCGTTTCCGATCGCCGGAAACGGCTTATTGCTGCCCGTACAGCAGCGAAGTACAGCAGCCCGGCGGTCCCCGCCCGCCTCGTCCCCGGCCCGTCCCGGCCGTCTCCATCCCCGGCGGGACCGGCCGCCTTCCCCATCACCAACACCGGTGGCAAATCGCTCGACCGCACCCGCACCCCCGCCGGTGGCGGCACCACAACGGCGGTCCTGCCAGGGTCCTTCGGGTCGGCCGCCGGCGCGTCGGCGAAGCGGGAACTCTCCGCCTGCGGGTAGTCGCAGGTCTCGGTGCCGTGCAGGACGTTGTCCGGAGCGGCCACGCGGGCCTGGCAGCCGGCGAGCGTGATGCCGGTCGGGTTCCACGCCGGGGTGGCGGACGGGCGGACGGCGATGGCGGCGCCAAGCGCCAGGACCAGGACGCCCGCCGCGCCCCGCCATCCAGGCCAGCGCCCGGGACGCCGCCGACCGGCCCGGCGTCGCGACCGGGGCCGGAACCGGGGTCGCGGTCGCGGGCTCCCAAGCCGGCGTAGGAGGGCAGGAGGTCCGGTGTCGTCACGGCCCCGTCCATAGGCAGCCGCGCCGTCGACCTGCGGGAATGACCAAGGACTTGCGATGATCATTGTCCGAAGTGCCAGGGATAGGTGAAGGCTCTATTTTAGGTCTTGACATAAGACGGCTATCAATGAAGGGTCGAGGCACGGAGCGGGGCCCGGGAGCTCGCCATTGGCCTGCGCCATGGCGCGGGACGGAGGCGACCGGGTGATTACGTGGCGCTCTGCCTGCACATGTTCATCGCCGGGGTATTCGTGATCTCCGCGGGCGCGAAGGTGTGGGGCCTCGGCGGGGTGCCCGTCCGCTTCCGGGTGGTCGGCGCCGTCGGGACCATCGGGCTGGAGATCCACCCCGCCGGACTGCAACTGGCGCCCACCTGGGTGGGGACGGCATTGGCGGCCAGGCTGCTGGTGGCGTTCACCCTCGTGCTGATTCGCGGACTGCGGAAACGGCCCGGACTGGCCTGTCACTGCTTCGGATCCGGCGCCGATGCCGTGGCGCCCCGGCATGTCGGGCGAAATGTCGTCCTGCTCGCCGCCGCCGTCGGGGCGCTCGGGTTCGGGCGCGTACATAGGGTCGGCATGGCCGAGACAGCGCTGTGCGGGCTGGTGGCGGCGGTCGGGGCAGGAACGGTGGCGCGGCTCGTTGACCTGGCCGCGATTCGTTACCGTTTCGCTCCCCTCAGGAGGGTCAGTTGATTTCGCTCATCCTCGCGCAGCTGCGCTTCCGGCGCGGTCGGCTGGTCGCCACGGCCGTCGCCGTCGCCGTCGCCGTCGCGAGCTTCGCGCTGCTGGCGTCGGCCTCGCGCGGCTCGCAGGTGCGAGTCAACGGCACGGTCCAGGCGAACTTCCGGCCGATGTACGACATCCTGGTCCGCCCTCCGGCCGCCACCACCGAGGACGGGCTGATCAGCACCGACCGGGTCAGCTCGACCTACGGCGGGATCAACGAGGCGCAGTGGCGGCAAATCCTCGACATCCAGGGCGTGTCGGTGGCGGCGCCGGTCGCGATGGCGGGCTACGTCATGCAGACCGCGGTGATCACGGTCGACCTCACCGAGTACGCCGACCAGGGCGGGCGCCAGGTGTTGAAGCTGCGGCCGACCTACGCCGGCGACCGCGGGCTGAGCAGCATCCCCGACGGGTCGAAGTACCTCTACGTCACCCCGAACAACCTGGAGTACGTGCCCGGCGACCCATGGATCGAGGGCAAGATGTACACGGACGCCGACATGCCGAAGTCGCCCGAGGTCCACGAGCACGGCCCGAACGGCGTCACCGCCGTGTGCGAGGGCCAGACCGGCTACGAGGAAAACGTCAAGCCCCTCGCGCCGGAGGACCGCACGGAGGCGCACTGCTGGTCGCGCGACCCGGCGTCGAGCGCCAACACGGTCAAGCGGGCCCAGGTCGAGGTGCTCTTCCCGATCCCGCTGCTCCTGGCCGCCGTCGACCCCGCGCAGGAGGCGAAGCTCGACCGGCTCGACGGGTCGGTGACCTCCGGGGCGTACCTCCCCGAGTCCGACCAGTCCGCCGGCATCCCGGTCCTCGCCTCCAGCCGCCTCGACCTCGACCAGCAGCTGCGCATCGAGATCGAGCGCCTCGGCGGCGACGCGGCCGAGCGGACCGCCGCCGGGATGCGGCTCGACAACGCCGTGCCCTACTACGACACCATGCCCGCCACCCCGCTGGCCTCGCGCTCCTACACGGCCCAGGACATGTACCCGGCCCTCCTCGACGCGATCGCGCACCCGGTCACCGACCTCAGCCGGTACGTGCCGTACGAGGGCACCTCCGTCGTCGGCGAGTGGTGGACGACCAGCCCGATGACGCTGTCGGGCCCCGGCCGCACCGCAGATGTGGTGCCCTACAGCGGCGCCGAGTGGGGCAAGGTCGCCCACGGCTATCCGGCGGGCAATCCGCTGCCGATGGGCCTCGCCGACGACCCCGTCCGGACCATCGTCCGGCACGGCATCGACCAGTCGAAAAAGGCGCGGACCTTCCTGCGGGGCGTCGGCGTCTTCGACCCGGCCAAGGTCCAGCTCGGGCCGGAGCTGTCGCGGCCGCCCTTCGACCTCTACGCCGGCGCCGAGGCGACCGGGTCCGATGCCGCGGCGCGGCGGTCCCTGGGCGACCGGGCGCTCCAGCCGACGACCGATTTCGCCGGGCCGCTCGGGCAGCGCCCGCACCTGCTCACCACGCTGTCGGCCCTGTCCAAGCTCCAGCGCGACCCGTACACCAACGTCGACGCCGAGCACGGGGTGAACAAGGACGCGCCGATCTCGATGGTGCGGGTCCGGGTCGCCGGCGACGTGGGCATCGACGCCCTCTCCCAGGAGCGGGTGCGGGCCATCGCCGACCAGATCCATCTGGCCACCGGGCTGCGGGTCGATCTCACCGGCGGGTCGTCGGCGGGCGAGGTGGCGGTACAGCTGCCGGCCGGAACATTCGGAAGGCCCGCGCTGGCGGTCCGGGAGAACTGGCTCCGGCTGGGAGTCGCGACAACGATCGTGTCGGCGCTGGACCGCAAGTCGCTGGTGCTGGCGATCCTCGTGCTCGTCGCGTGCGCGCTCGCAGTCGGCAACGCGGCCAGCGCGGCGGTGCGGACCCGGGCCACCGAGCTCGGCGTGCTGGCCTGCCTCGGCTGGACCCGCTGGCGGCTGTTCGCGCTCGTCACCGGCGAGTCGGTGACCGTCGGCGCGGTCGCCGGCCTGCTCAGCACCATCCTGGCGCTGGCGCTGTCCCGCCTGCTCGGCGTGTCCCTCGGCGCCGACTACGCCCTGCTCGCGATCCCGGCCGCGCTGCTGCTGAGCGGGCTGGCGGCGCTGCCACCGGCCTGGCGGGCGACGCGGGCCGACCCGGGAGCGGCGGTTCGTCCGGCGGTCGTACTGGTCCGTCGCCGCCGAGTACCCCGCCGCGTCTCGGGCCTGGCGATGGGCAACGTGCTGCGCGCGCCCGGGCGAACCGTCCTCGGCGCGGTCAGCCTCGCCCTCGGCATCGCCTCGCTGACCCTCCTGGTGATCATCAACCTGACCTTCCGGGGCAGCGTCTCCGGCACTGTCCTCGGCGATGCGATCACCGTGCAGGTCCAGAGCACGGACTACATCGCGGCGGTCCTCACCACCCTGCTCGGCGCGGCCACGGTCGCCGACGTGCTCTACGTCAACATCCGCGAGCGGGCCGCCGAGTTCGCGCTGCTGCGCGCCGTCGGCTGGGCGGATGCCCCGCTGGGCCGGCTGGCCGCCTATGAGGCGCTCGCCATCGGCGTCCTCGGCGCGACGACCGGGGTGGGCCTCGCGCTCGGTACCGCCGCACTGCTGAGCACCGAGCTGACCGCGGTCTCGTACGCGGTCGCCGCCACCGCCGCGCTCGCCGGCGCGTTGCTGGCGGTGGCGGCGGCGATCCTGCCGGTACGATCGCTGCGCCGACTGCCGACCGCCCGGCTGCTGGCTGAGGAGTAGCGCATGACGGCCTCGCGCAGCGGACACCTCCCGGTCGACGGGCTCCGCCTGTACTACTAGGTCAACGGCGCCACCGCTGCTGCTCATCCCCGGCGCGTTCCTCGGCACCGGCTCGATGCGGCAGTGGGTCGACGCCTTCGCACCTCAGCGCCCGGTCGTCGTCTTCGAGCAGCAGGGTCACGGCCGCACGCCGGGCACCGACAGACCGATGTCGTACGAGCGCTTCGCCGACGACGCCGCCCTGCCGCACGGGCTGGGGATCGAGCGACGCCGACGTGCTGGGGTACTCGCAGCGCGGCGGCGTCGCGCTGCAGGCGCTCTATCGACTCAACCCGGTGGAGGCCGTGCAACTGGAGGAGGTGGTCGACTTCCCCGCGAAGCTCACCCGCAAGCGCAAGGACTGGGGCCCGACGCAGAAGATCCCTGTTGTGGTGGCCACGTTCCGGTATGACGACGCGGAGCTCGAGCGGATCGAGGACGACCTCGGCCCCGGAGCGCTCCACACCCCGGAATTCACGCTGACCATCGGGTACCGCAACACGGGCCGAACTTACGGTCATCGCTACAACGAGGCGGCGATCGTCAAGCATCTGCGCTCGGGCCTGGACCTGCCTTCGGCGGCGGCCGCCACGGTCAACGCGACGAGCACGGTGGCGGGTACGTCACAGGGGAGATCTTGCTGTGGCTCGCTCTGGGCATCCCGGTGGCGCTGTTCGTCATCCTCTGCTGCATCGGCTGCATGTTCCGTCTCATCGATCAGGAGTACTGGAATCCGCCGGTTGGTCCGTAGTGCGGTGCACGCTGAAGCCGGGTGAGAAGCAGCCGCGGTGGCGGGCGGCATGACCAACGGCCGATGCGTCCGGTGCGTCAGCACCGGACACATCGGCCGTATTCTGCGATTGGTGCGGGGGATCAGCAGCAGCGGATGGAGCGGTACAGGCGCACCGAGACGACGGCCAGCCAGGTCATGATCACGATCACCGCGGCGACGAAGCCGAGCGTGAGCCCCGGCGCGTTGTTGC